>JAJZKS010000086.1 GCA_021850835.1 Thermoplasmata archaeon | reverse complement strand
TAATTTTCTCGAAATACCCTGGGAAGAAACTCATGCATCAGTCATGGAACTTGAGCACATCTTCAGCGGGAAGAGGGGCGAGATCCTCTTCAAGAATCTCGGCAAACCTGAAACATGTCCCCATGGTAACCCCATTGACCCGGAGGTCAGGTACAAGGAGGTCCCCCTCATGCTGGCAGACGACGGCCAGTACACCGTAAAGAGGGTTGTTTTCGAGGATGAGGCACTCCTCAAGGATCTTGCATCAATAAACGCGCTTCCGGGAACTATCTTGAACGTACACAGGGGAGATACCCTCGAGGTTGACAATGAAAATGGGACTCTCAAAGTGCAACATCCGGTTTCCATGTCACTCAGGTTATCCAGGTAATTGTTTCTCGGCTGTATCAATTATTAAATTTTCGTCAAATTGTTCAAGTGGACTTTATTGCTAGGTCGTGCCTAAAACGGCAAATGTTTTTCTTCTAGGTCATTATAAAACCGGGATGGCAGATCACAATATGCTTAGGGAAAAACTGTCTGCGACAAACAGGTACAGACGGTTGGTAGACCTCAGGAGGGAGGTTCAGTCCTCGAGAGGATCAATGCCCTTCAGCATATATGCAGAGCTTGAAAACAGGGTGGATGAAAAGATCAGGACATTCGACTACCCCATGTGTGATCAGGCCAGGATAACAATACTTTTCTCCAACGGGCTGGCCATGGAGCTTGAGCCAGATGAGTGCGTTTCTGCGATGAAGACAGAGATGAGGCTCTCCTCATACATCTTCAGCAAGTACCCCTCCGCTGTAGACTACAACATTGACACGGACCGGGTGGTTGGAACCTACGGCAGGAAGAATTCAGATAAGGAAGAAGCCAGAGAGGAACAGGTTAGGAGCAGCCCCCTTCGTGACATGAGTGATGGCAGGAGCCTGCAGACCAAGGTAGATCTCCTTGTCACAAAGATAGATCGCCTTGAGAAGATGTATAATGAAACAATACCGAAGATAACCAAAGGCCTTGACGACCTCAAGGAAAAGATGGATTTCCTCTACAAGAAGATGATAGAGGAGAAAAAATAGCTTTTGCAATTGGGATTTCAATGCATCCCGGAAAGGAATGGATTGTTTTCCAGTTCGCTTTTGATGGTCGTCTCAGGTCCATGCCCCGGAAATACTAGCAAATTCTTGCCCAGCTTTTTGATTTTCTTAAGTGAATTTTCCATCTCTTCCATGGATCCGCCAATGTCGGTCCTTCCTATTGTGCCCTGGAACAGGACATCACCAGTGAAGAAGAGCGGCCCTGCAATGATGCCGATGCTCCCCTTTGTGTGCCCGGGAAGTGAAATAACCCTGAGTTCTGATTTTCCAAGGGAAATTGTGTCTCCATCATGCAGTATCCTGTCAGGAGCAACTGCTTCCATAGCCTTTCCCATATACCTTTCCGAGACAGAATATGACCATTCCAAGATGGATTCTTCATCTTTCCCGATCATCAACTGGGAGCCAAGCTCTCGCTTGAATTCCATTGCTTCAAAAATGTGGTCGAAGTGGCCATGGGTCATGATGAACGCTTTGACTTTAATTCCATCAAGAGAAAGTTCCTCAATAATTTCCTTGTGACCTGCCCCTGAATCTATGAGCACGGCTTCATCGCCTGATGAAATAAGGTAGGTGTTGGTTTGAAGAGGACCCGCTGAAATTTTTTCCAGCCTGAATTCTCCGAACTCCTTCATGAAGGCTCCAGCGTGAATTCAATCCTCTTATTTCTCTTGCCCTTGCTCTGTATCTTGCTTAGGACCAGTTTACCGATCTCCATTGTATTGCTGACGTGAGTGCCGCCGTCGGCCTGTTCATCAAGATCGTCGATGACGATGAGCCTCACTGTATCCAGTGAGTTGATGAGCTGTCTACCCGGCTCGGTTCTGGCAAGGTTTTCCATCTTCAGGGCCTCATCCCTGGATATTTCTTTCTGGTAAACCCTGTGGCTTTCCCCCATGAACTGGTTGCAATCCTGCAGGATGCTTTCAACGATTTCCCTGCTGAATTCCTGCATGTCCATGTCAATCCTTGCACGGTCCTCGTAAATCTGCCCACCCGTAAGCAGACCCTGGTCACCGTGTTTCTTGGTCACAATTCCGTCCATTACATGAATGGCTGAATGGTACCTCATGAGCTTGTAACGCCTGTCCCAGTCTATTTTGCCATGGACCTTCTCCCCTGCCTTTATTCCTTTGTTGTCTTCGACCACGTGGACTACGTCCTCCCCTCTTTTCATGACATCCAATACATTCAGATCCCCAGAACTGAATGTGATGGTACCAGTATCATTGGGTTGTCCTCCCCCTGTTGCATAGAATGCTGTCCTGTCTAGCACAATCTCATTTCCCTCCGCGGAAATTACTGTTGCGTCAAATTCCTTTAAAGTCATATCCTTCCAGAATAGTTTCTCAGTCACCATGTCTCACAAGAAGTCCATACGTACAGGTTAAAAAATGTTGCACAACTGCCCACTAGTTGTACTGCATTTTAATGAGACGGATAGAATTGTAAGGGAATATTGATGGTTCAGGTTCTGCTGGACACTTTAATGTTTGAAACATTAATCGCACCATTAAGGGCTGTTTGAGAGGTTATTTGTAGTGAATCCGGGGTGACCCAGGCCGATCCATTAAGCACATTCATGATGGTCTGCGAAGGCTGATGTGCCTGATACTTCAAAATTACACTTATGTTGTAATTTCCGGATGGTATGTTCACTTGATCCATAAAAACTTGAAACATACCACCGCTTTCCTGACTCCGTAGAATGGAAACAAGCCCTGTTCCTGTGCTGCCCCTCTGTGTCTGTAAATATTCATAATTCCTATACTATGCATCATACAAGAAAGGAGAAATCAGAACATTCAGGTAGAATAAAGACCAATATGGTGAAAGAAAAGTATGATTGTATTATTATCTTAATTTTTTAACCATGGGTCTCTGGAGGGCTCAATGTGTTTTTTGCCTCAGCGGATTTTTTCAATGTAGTTGCCAGTCTCAGTTTCTCAGCCTATGATTTATGTTCCTTGTCAGCGGATAAGAAAGAGTGGAAAGCTGAAAAATGGTCTGTTGAGTCAATAAAAAATGAAATTGGATTTGTTTTAGGAGTTCGGGGCATTCAATAATGTTGGTCAATCATGCCAGACAACTGCGTAAGTGATTTTCCAATTTCTGTTGCAGCCCAGTCACTGTGTCCGTTTGATGGCAGGCCCCTATAAATTAGGTTTATCCTTGTCCAATCCTGGAAGGGCTCAAATGTTATTTCGCACAGCCTCTCAGTGGGAATGTCATAATCTAAGCCAAATTCCGGTCCTGAAATTATGTTTCCTTTCTCATCAGTAAAAGAGTTGGTATAGACCAGCTCTTTGAGAGGGATGATCTTCTTGTAAATGCCTGTGAGGTATTGCACTTTTGACCATGGAGTAACTGACCTGAGTAGATACCTCCCCCCCAACCCTTAGATCGTGCTCCAAGAATTCTAACTCTGTGGAACCAACTGGTACTAGACATCGTGCCCACTGTACCTCAATCTTGGGGTCAGTGAATGCGTTCCATACCATCTCGACAGGTGCATTAAAATTCCACACTATTTCCACATCTTTCAGTCCAACTTCCTTATCGTTCACTTCTTTGTCGACTCCCTTTTTGTTTAAGTCTCTTTTTTGCGCTTCAAGGACCTTCTCCAGAGTATTGAAACTGGTTTCCCACATTTTCCTGACTTGCGTGGTCCACTCTTCAAGTTCTAGTATAGTTTCCGAGTTTAGGCTGTAGACCCTATATTGTGCCTTCTTCTCCACTTTCAATATTCCTGACTCCCGCAGGACACTCAAATGCTGCGAGATGGCAGGCTGACTTACATGGAAGTGCTTGTATATTTTGGCTGCAGATTGCTGGCCTTCGTTTGACAAGATCTGAACGATCTCCTGCCTAGTCGGGTCTGCCAGTGCACGTAGCAGGTTGTTTACAGACTCAGGTTTCACTCTCTTGGTAATGGTCATTTAAGTACTTGCTTAATTAAGTACTAACTTATAATCTTTTGTACAGTTTGGAAAGAAGCATTTCGAATGCTTTCAGTCTGCTATCCATCACTAGAGCAAAAAAATCAAACCTAAATTGCGCTGTAAACAACCATGACGTGATCATGCTTAAGAGAGACAAATTCACGTCTACTCCAAAATATCTCAAGAGTCCACACTTCCTGTATGTTTCATGATAGCATTGGTTGGATTAACAACTCATTGCAAAGAAGAGTCCTATGCTTCAAGTTGATTTTGGGGTGGGATAAATCAAAACTATAAGTGTGGATCTGGATGTATTAGAACCCTTGACCTATGGATTAAGAGTCCGACTTACTTCTGGAAGGATTTCTGGCTGATTTGTCTAGCGATCAACACATGGTAATGATTCATCAGAAGGGGGCAAAAAATGAGCGGAAAAATTTGCTTGAGAATTGGTTAAAGTACCCTTTTTTAGAAACACTAAAAATGCATTTTGTACAAAGGTAGTTTCAAAAAAATCTTGACCCGCAACAATATATTTATAAATTATATTTAATTATTAACTTTCATATATTGGAGGATGCATGAAACCTCGTTTCAAAAAGGTCATGGCCGCATTCGTTATTCTGGCTTTAATTTCAACCATTGGATATGGGGTGTATCACTACGCTAAACACCCACCAAATGTAAATTTCACAACCATAAATTTCAATGTAAACTATATTGGGAACTATTCTAACTATTTGGCACCAACACTATGGGCACCAAATCTAACACAAATAAGTAATACTTCAATTTCAAGTGTATATCATGTACACAAGAACCCCAACGAACCTTGGCAGTTTTATTTCTTAGTAAATTTAATTGAAGATCCAGGTACCCTGAATAGCTCACTGTATCAGGAAATCAATAGCATGGGTTACGACCTTAATGATTCAGCAGTTGTAGAAGCCATTACTTCAACAACACCGGGATTAACCGTAAATTCAGTTCAAGGGGGGCCAGGATACGGAATTCCATTTCCAATTGATCCTGCATTGTATTCTGGAGGAGCCCTCAAAGTTGTAACATTGAATGTTGAAACTATGTTCTATCATGGGCCTTTGAACATTACTATAAACGTTTCAGCCCCTGCAAATAATATAATTATTTATGACAAAAATTTCTCTCTTAAATACTCCGGTAATGTAAGTTCCCCTTATGAATTGACAGCTCCAGTCACTAATGGAGTTGTGTTTTCTCCACAGGGCTTTCAGGCTGCAACTTCACCTAATGGCATAGATCTATCGGTGTGGATCGTATCCACTGATCATTTCTCTATTGCGGGTATAACAGTTTCCTCGCCCTTTTCCATTCCTCAGGATGCATATACTCAACCAGTGAGAGAGTTGAATGGTGGCCATTACGGATATTACGATGACCTAAACCTTAACATTACTCCACCAGATGGGCCTTTTATGGGTTACCTGAATATTACTGTTTATACCAACTAGATGTCAGAGGACCTAAGAGATGAAATGACTTGAACGATTTGCTTTGAAAATTTGAAAATGTATCCATTTTTACAAAGTAATTTCAACGATTTCCAGCAATGTTAGATGTCAAGAAGTTTGTGATAATTGATATACTGCGAGACAATAATTGTCATGCAAAGTGGTACAAGAGTCGTGAGTTTCAGGCCAGCATAGAAATTATTGAGAGGGCAAGGAAATCAAGCTTGAATATATCGCATTGTAACAATTCCACTTTTGCACGAGGAACAAGAATTATTAATACATAAGCTACTATAGTTTACATATAGGTGACATATAGTGGAGGATGAGATAACCACCATACAGCTTAAGAAGTCTGTTGTACAGGCACTCAAAAATGTTAAAAGATACCCTCGGGAAACATACAATGAGATTATACTCAGGCTAATTAACGAAGCAAAGGAAACTGAGGACTTGGGCATTTTTGTACAGAAAGCCCAGGAAACAAAAATGAAAGAAATCTGGAGTGAAGGAGACTACAGCGGTTGGGAAAATGCCTAGAGCCGGGGATGTGATCATCACAAGGGTTCGGTTCGCTGATAATGAAGGCTCCAAAATACGACCTGCCCTGGTTTTGTTTGAAGAGCTTGGCAATATAGTGATAGCGGGCATATCTACAAATCTAAGAATGAAAGGAGTCCCAATCACAAAGGCAGAAGGAGCTGCTCAGGATAGTGTAATCAAACTGAATTATATATTCACAATAACGAGCGACACCATTATCAAGACGGTTTTTCATCTGAGCAAAGAGAAGAAAGAGATTGTTCTGGAAGAACTCAGAGAGAAGTTGGAGAGTTTAAATTCCTGAACTTGTGCACAAATTTACAGGCTGTGAAAAAAGCGGTAAATGGCCAGATCAAATAGCGTTTATTCTGTATTTCTTCCCTTATTAGTTTTAGGCTTTTCTTTTGCCATATGAAAAAAACTCGATTGATATTTAAACCGTTATTTTCTCAACTTCCTACCAACTTACAAAAAACCATTAATTAAAATGCTCGCAGAAGCAAGCGGGGATTAAGCGGGCCCGAGGGGGTTCGAACCCCCGACCTATGGATTAAGAGTCTTACTGATGAATAACCAATTTGGCGATTTTTTTAATATCCTGACTTGATTCGCATTCCTAAATTTGACAATTCTATTTCCTTTTCTGCGAATTCGCGGTCAAAAATCACAAAATCTTCTGCCTCGAGTATCATGCTTGCGAGAAGATGCAATGGGTCCAATGTCTTCATTCTTTTTCTAACCAAAATTTCTCGGGTTTGCTGATGATTCTATCCATTTCCACTTACGGGACTTCAACGTTAATCTCAGGCAAATAGTCAACAAAAGCTTCTATTTCCTCCTCTCCCAGGCTCGTTGTCCTCGAAAGAACGGACTTCAATTACAGAACAGCAATCGAGGATGTAACCATTTCACCACTATTTTCAAAGGTTTTCAACGCTCTCGCATGATTAACATCTTTGCTATTAAGAAATGAAATTATGACATTAGTATCAATATAATTCACTCTGCCCCCTTTCCTTTATTGAAATTTCTGATAAGTCTTGAGGCAATTCCGGAAGGCCCTTTTCTTTCCATTTCCTGATAATGGC
>JAJZKS010000085.1 GCA_021850835.1 Thermoplasmata archaeon | reverse complement strand
TCTTCCTTGGCTTCTTATCTTGGTGCGCCCGATGGGTCAAATCTTGCATACCTAATTTCTACAATGGTTACAATAGCCTGGATCCTCGGGGCGGGATTCCTTGTGACGCTTTATTATGCCAGGAGGAGGCCAAATACCCTGGTTAAGGCTGGTGAATATGATGCTAGTGCACAATAACCTAAAACTGGAAAGTACGTGTGTCCAACCTTTCTTGAACCTCCGGAAACAGAAGGTGGAGTGTAGCGGGATGTGCCATCTTGAATGAATACGGCGAAACAGCCCGCTACCTCTGCAGGGCAATAGACGACGGCCGTATTGGCGTCGGGTTGAACTGGAAAGGAGTTATTGCAGCCATTTGTGCTGCCCTGGGGACGTGTGAGGGCGAACTCGGGAAGGCCCTCTTGTGGCAGGATATAGGATACCGGGGGAATTTGGACGCTGAATTCCTTGTTCATGGAATTTATGATGCAGATATCCCATCCGATGAAAAAGAAGCGGCTTTTGAAAAGATACTGGAAAAGATAAGGGAGGAGCCTTACCTGGCCAGTATGCTTATTATGATTTCCACAGAATACAACATGACACTTGAATTGGTTGATTACCTGCTGCATGACGACAAACTGGCTCCTCCAGATCTTATTGATAACCCTTATGCTGCCCTCGTAACCAGCGATCTTTTTCTTGAGAGTGAAGCAGTGAACCGATTCATAAAGAATGAAGCTGGAAACCTTTCGGACAGGACACCTGAAGTAATAACCCTTGCAAAAGAGAACTGGTTCCTTAACCTGCTGGACCTGCTCAGGCCGGGGAGCCATGGATCAGTGCAGCCATTAGCAACCGCATTTCAGGCTGGCAAGGGAAATAGTTCAGGCCAGAATTTGCTCTATGGGCTTGTAAGCAACGGCACCCTACCCTGGCTAATGCTTAACAGGGGCAGGATCCTGAAGGAAAAAGCCGTGATAGAGGCATTCCGGAGGAAACAGCAGGCTGACGCCCATGAAAGGCACATCAGGAAGCTGTATTACTGGCTTGGAATCGCAAATGATTTTGTCCTGGGAATGCTTTTTCTGGTTGGAAGCATTGAATTTCTGCCAAACGGAGATGAGATAGCAGGCGTAATAATGTTCATAATAGGGAGTGCACAACTTGTTGGAAGGTCGGCCTTAAAGATTGCAATGAACCTCCACTTGAAGTCCAGCAGGAAAAGGGCAGGTTTGAGCTGAATCGAATTTATAACAATGTTTCTGTTAGCCGGAAGTTTTCCTTTTTGCTCCTAATGCCGTTCCTGAAGTAAAAAAAGCCAGTCTGGCTGTTAGGCAAAATAGCTTAAGTTTCACTGCTTGTTGCAATATTCATTGGGGCCTAAATCTATTTCTCCATCAATTATAAATTACTGTTGGCCTCCCTTTCCCGTTCTTTCCTATTCTCCGATCGCTTCAATACATACACAATAAGAATCCTGGAACCAACATAAACAGTTGCAACCACTAGCCCGGATGCTATGGCTTCGGGCCATTGATAGCCCTGAATCAAGTATGTAAAGAAGGTTGGGATTGCAAATGCAACCAACCACAATTCTGCATTGAGTTTTGGGGAAGAAGGAATGCTGGAAGATGGTATCCTCATAATTTAGCATGGCACATATGGGGTAAGTATTTTGCGATTCCAGAAAAATAACCTATTGGCGAAATATGGAAAGAGTTTCTTTGGCGGCCATACACCCATGACCGATCCAGCAAAGGTTTTTTGGGAAGACGCATTAGCAAATCATGGTCTGGCACAAGACTATTTCTGCAAAAGCACTGGAGAAAGCTGGCGGCGCAAGCGTAAAGGTTGGAGATGGAGTAGTTTATATTTCCAAGGTCAAGGGGAAACTCTACGCCATAAATGGGGTGTGTTCCCATGCAAAATGCATTCTTGGCGATCTGGAACCTGAAGAACTCAAGGTGAGATGCTATTGCCATGATGCAAAGTTTGAGCTTGGGACGGGAAAGATGGTAGCTCCTCCATTTGTTGCGCCAAATGCCCCCATGGATAAGCTGGGCCTGGCAACTTACCCAATAAGGGAAGAGAATGAGTTCATAGAAGTTGACCTGTGAACCTTTTCTGCCTAATTTGTCCTTCCTGCTTGCTGCTGCTCTTCTGAAGCCTCATCATATGGGTACGTGACAAAGAGGCTACTGGCCTTGTCTAGTACCTCCATTTGTTCCCTTGAAAGGGCCCATCCGGCTGCACCGAGATTGTCATCAAGCTGGGACAGGTTTCTTACACCCATGATTGGCGATGTTACACCTTTCTTTGACAAAAGCCAGTTAAGTGCCACCTGAGAAGGAGTCTTTCCAGTTTCACCTGCGATTTTCCTTACAGTTTCAACAACACCCCAGATATAGGCCTCATTCTGCTCCCATGGTGCACTCCTTCCCCTGCTCACATTTTCCCATATCCTTGATTCTCCTTCACCTCCAGATTTACCCTTTGCATATTTGCCGGAGAGAAGGCCGCCCTTGAGCGGTCCCCATGGCAGGACTGCAATGTTCTCAGCAACACACAGCGGCATGAGTTCAAACTCTGTGGCCCTGGTGAGTAGGTTATACTGTGGCTGTAGGCTCGAGAACTCCACTAATCCGCCAATCCTGCTTTCTTGCAGCGCCAGAGCAAGCTGCCATGCCCTGAAGTTGCTGGCACCCACGTATCTTACCATTCCACTCTCCACAACATAGTTCAGTGCCTTCATGGTTTCCTGCAGAGGAGTTAGCGGATCCCAGGCATGAACCTGCAGGAGATCGATATATTCTGTGCCAAGCCGCTTAAGGCTGTCCTTAACAGACTGGATTATGTGCTTCCTTGTCAGCCCTGCCGAATTGGGGCCTTCTCCCATTGGAAAGCGGACTTTCGTCGCAATAAAGTAATCATCTCTCTGTTGCCCCTTCAGCCATTCCCCAAGGATTTCCTCAGATATCCCGGAGTTGTAGACATTTGCTGTATCCATGAAGTTGCCGCCATGTTCTGAAAATCTTTCCATGATCTCAAAGGCAGCTTCCTTAGAGGTGTGCCTCCCGAAAGTCATTGTGCCGAGGCAAAGCTGGGAGACTTTTATTCCAGTGTTTCCAAAGAGTTTGTAGTCCATGGTTATGTAGCTGTTTTGTACTAAATAAACACTTGGAATTAATCTCTCCGGAGAACCATTATTGCCCTGGCAGCAGAAACCCAGGCGAACCCTCTGCCAAAATTAGAAATGCAGATATCAGTGGTTGCAATGTCAACCCATTGGGATACCCTCAACTGGTGATTTTTGACATTGACGGCACCATAATAGACCATGAGAATGCTGCCCGCATTGCCCTCGAGAAGGCCAGGACTCATGTAGAAGAATTAGCCGCATTGAGCCACGAGGAGTTGAGCCATCTCTGGGGCAAGAATTTCCTCATTCTTTGGAAAGATGTCATATCCGGGAAATCCTCTATCGAAGCTAACAGGACCCAGAGATTTCTGAATATAATAGAAGGAATTGGCTATGGCCAGCTTCCCGAGGTTGCCGAAAGAGCGGCCAGTATATACGGCAACTCCTATGACAGCAACATATCTGCCATATCTGGAGCTGATGAAGTTATGGGAAACATAAAAGAATTGGGGATACCAATTGCCCTGCTCACAAACAACCTCGCACTGAACCAGAAAATGAAACTTGAAAAAGCTGGCCTAAATGGCCTGTATGATTTCATGCTCACCTCCGAGGAAACTGGCTTATTCAAGCCGGACAGGGAAATTTTCAATGCGCTCCTAAAAAAGTTCAGTTGCCTTCCAGGGAGGGCATTGATGGTTGGCAATTCATTTGAGGAAGATGTGGCAGGGGCTTACGCTTCCGGCATAAGGGCGGTCTGGTTCAACAGGTTCAGGTATCCAAAACCGGACACAGACATAAAGTATATGGAAATCACCGGTTACCTTCCAGTGAATCATACATTGGAAACAATGTTTTCCCATTTCTGAACGGAAAACAAGGCACTAAAAATTAGTTAGCATTTACTAATGTTTATGTATGCCTAACTAATTACCCGGAGTGAACAGAGACGACCAGAAAACGGAACACTCTGCAAGTCCCGGTAGCAGGGAATTGGCAGACTCCGTCAAAGGCAGTTTCAGGAATTTCTTCCACCAGTGGATCTTTCTCCAGATGAAGTTCATCAGGGAAGAGGGTTTAGCAATACCGCAGCTGTTTACCCTCAGGTTTCTGTATTACAACAGGCCAAAGGACCTCTCTTCCCTAGCCGATTTTATGGGAGTCAGCAAGCCCACCATCACAGGCATCATGAATACCCTTGAAAGGGAGGGCTTTGTCAGGAGGGAACACGACACGGAAGACAGAAGGAGAATTGACATGGTACTGACACAGAAAAGCCTGGACCTTTTTTCAAGGTTCGAGTCCCTGACCACATATGTACTTGATGAACTTGTGGCTTCATGCCCTGCAGATTCCCTTGAACACCTGAACAGCACACTGATCTCGCTGGGAAACCAGTTAAGGGGTTCCATGCACAATTTACACTAAATTAATAAAAGGTGAACAAAAACATTGAGTAATGAAGAAAACAAAACAGATTACGTATCCATGGAGGAATACAACAGGAAATATGCCTACAAGGTAATGGGCATACTTGTTGGATTGGTCCTCATAGTAATGTACATCGAAGGCATGCTGACGCCTTCCCTGAAAAGCATAGTAGAAACATTCCCTGCAGAGCACATCACTGCCGCCCAGGTAAGCCTGGTGCTGTCCATGTACATGGTGGGTGGAGTGGCAATTACCCCAATAGTTGGGAAACTTGGTGATATCTACGGCAAGAAGAAAATGCTGGTAATAACACTGGTCATTTATGCTGCTGCAGTATCAGTAACTGGATTTTCCCCGACATTCACTTTTATGGTAGTTTCAAGGACTATCCAGGGCATAGGGCTTTCTGTTATGCCCCTGGGCTTCGCACTGGTCAGGGAAGAGTTCCCAAAAGAACTTGTCCCCAAGGCACAGGCACTCATCAGCGCAATGTTCGGTGCAGGTTTTGCCATAAGTATCCCGCTTGGTTCCCTTGTCTCCCAGGATCTTGGGTGGAGATGGACTTACCATACGGCTATTCCCTTTGTAGTTGCGCTGGTGATAGTCAGCATAATTGTGATCAAAGAATCTAGGTTCAAGCGCCCCGATGTCAAAATCGACTACGTTGGTGCAGTATTCCTCGCACTTTCCCTTTCGCTCTTTGTCTTTGCCCTTTCCGAAGGTGCTTCGTGGGGTTGGACATCAATCAAGACGCTTGGGCTGGCACTAGGGGGCCTAGTGGTTCTCACCCCATTGGTATGGTATGAATTGAAATACACTCGAAGAGGTGGAGAAGCCATACTTAACTTCAAACTGCTGGCAATCAGGAATGTCCTGGTTGCAAACGTAATACTTACCATTGCAGGCATTGGAATGTTTCTCTCCATGCAGGCACTTGTTTACAGGTTCGAGTACGGGTTTGGCGATGACATACTTTCCTCCGGCCTATCACTTGTGCCATTTGCAATTGGAACTTTCATACTTGGCCCGGTTGCAGGCATGCTGGTTTCTAAGACCGGCGTCAAACCTCTTTCTGCAATTGGTGCTGTGGTCTCAGCTATTGGCTTCCTCTTTCAGGCAACGCTCCCTGGCTATACCTTTGTCCTCATTTATGAGTTTCTCATTGGTGCGGGCCTTTCGCTCCTCAATGGCACACTGATCAACTTTATCGTCCTCACAGTAAGGCCAAAGGACATGGGGCTAGCAACTGCCATGAATGGAACATTCAGGTCACTTGGCAGCAGCATAGGGGCACCTATTGCAGGTTCAATACTGGCCACGTATGTTGTATTCCTTCCCTCGGGAAGCCTGAATTACCAGGGCACTGCGTACACCTACATATTCATAATTGCCGCGGTACTGTTTCTTGTGGCAGCCCTGCTGGTCCCGTTTGGCCAAGAAGTGCTGGGAAAGAGGAAAAGGCGGCCTTCGGGACAAAAGGAAATGGCAGCAGGAAAAAGCCCAAGCCCCGAAAGGGCTTAAATCCATTTTTCTTTTTTTTAAAAATATCTTCATTTAATGAAAAATTGAAACTCAGTCGATGCGGACCCCGGTTTCTTCAAGTGCATGGATTCTCTCGTGTTCTTCTATTTCAAGAGGGTTGGAAGTCTTGAAATCGTGTTTCTCGCAATAATGTATAACCACTCTTGTTTCCGGATGCTCATGTTTTTTCCAAAATGACATTGTGCGTGTTAATCACTGGCAATTAATAATGATTTCAGTTTCTGAAGTATTTTTTCAGAATATTTGGATTGGCAGGATAACTGCCCTGATTACACGGAGCTTTCATCTGCATCGTCCTGAGAGAAGTCATCAACGTCAATGTTCTTTTTTGGAACTTTCTGTTCGAGGAATTTGGCAACTCCAGGCTTCCTGTTTATGCTGAATACAAATTTTCTTTTCCCTATGTAGAATGATGCGATTTCACGGAAAACGGGTGCACTGCTGAGTCCATTATATCCGCCTGGGGAAGGTGGACCAGCGTTTGAGGAACTGTAGCCTAGATAAACGTCCTCGAACTGGTCATAAGATACCTGGGTCCGGCCTCTTCCCTTTCTCCAGATCGCATAATCTTCGTATAGGTCGAGTTGGCCTACTTTTAGAAACATCAATCCTGTAAGTATTGCAAATAGGGTCGAGAATACGAGGGAGAAATCTGCAACGAGAAAGAGGAGGGAAACCAGCCCTGCAATGTTCAAAGTGAAATTGAAACCACCGCCAAAATAAAGGTTTGTAGCACTTTGATGGACATGTGGCTCTGGATATATGGTAATGAGCTTCAGTAGAATTATGAAGGAGGCAAAGGAAATAATGAACCATGCAAGAACTCTGATTAGACTTTTAATTCTGAACCCAAGCACATAGGCAGGACCGCTGTTTGGCTCAGTTTTTTCCATTAACGCAAATATAAATATTGAACTATTTAAATGTTTTCAGGAATGCCTTGATGCAGAAGAAAATGCGATTGCCTATTTGTTGCTGATTCTTTTCCTGAAGAAATCCGAATACTCATTGAGGGCACGCCTCACCGTGTCCCTTATTTCCTCCCTGTCATTTGACCTGAGATTGCTGATGTCTGCTATCATGGAAACCAGTTCCTCATCAAGATTCTCCCCCTTAAGGATCATCCTCATTGCAGAGCCGATTAGAAGGATATCATGGTCTATCGAAAG
>JAJZKS010000084.1 GCA_021850835.1 Thermoplasmata archaeon | reverse complement strand
AGTTCCAGGATTTGGCCCTAAGTCGCAGGATGCTTTGAAGAAGTCAATTGAGTTTTACAAATCATCTGGGGCGGATAGAATACCCCTGGCAACCTGTTATGATGATATACAGGAATTCCTGTCAAAGCTCCGGACAAGCGGAAAATTCACGCGACTTGAGCTGGCAGGTTCGGCAAGAAGGCTAAGGGACACGGTTGGAGACATAGACTTGCTTTGCTCGAGCGATGACCCTTCGGCGGCAGGAGATTATTTCACAGGATTAGGGGAAGTCAAAAATGTGATCGCGAAGGGTGAGACAAAGATTTCAGTTTTGCTATCACTTGGGCTGAACTGCGACCTTAGGATCATTGACTCCAACTCATTCGGGGCAGCCCTTCAGTATTTTACGGGAAGCAAGGAGCACAATATAAGGCTTAGAGCCATGGCAATAGATGGCGGGATGAAACTGAACGAATACGGATTATTCAAGGGAAACGACTCATTGGCATCTCTAACAGAGGAAGATGTCTACAGCAAACTAGGCTTGGAATTGGTCCCGCCGGAACTCAGGGAGAACATGGGGGAAGTTGAGGCTGCCCTGCAAAGGCGATTGCCAAAGATTGTTGGTTTTGAAGAAATCCAGGGTGATTATCACACCCACACTGATGCAACAGATGGGCATTCAACTTTTGATGAAATGGTGGAAGCCGGAAAGAAGCTCAAATACAAATTCATGGCGATCACTGATCACAGCAAAAGTCTGAAGGTGGCAAATGGAATGGACGAAAAGAGGTTTCAGGCGAGGAACAGAAAGATAGATGGGTACAATGAAACCACAGACTCCATACGAATTCTTAAGGGCGTGGAACTTGAAATCCTCAAGGATGGCAGCCTTGATCTTCCCAACAGGCTGCTGAATGAAATGGATGTGGTCATAGGAGCACTTCACCAGCAGATTAGTGACCACATGAAAACCAACACACTGAGGTTGATCAAGGCCATAAGAAGCGGTATGCTTACGACTATAGCCCACCCAACTGGAAGGCTGTTGGGAACCAGGGATGCTTATAGAATTGATTTTGATGCGGTCTTCGAAGCTTGCGAGGAAAATGATGTTGCCTTAGAAATAAATGGTTTTCCCACCAGGTCGGATCTGCCATATGATCTGGTAAAGAGAGCAAAATCATACAAGATCAGCTTCACCCTGGGGAGCGATGCCCACAGCACGAATCAGCTGAAATACCTCTGGTTTGCAACTGCCATAGCCCGCAGAGGATGGTTGGAAAGTAAAAATGTGATCAACGCCAATCCTTATGCATCAAAAGGACTGGCCAGGCAAATTAATTAAAAGCTTTCATCCTTTCCAGATGCCTACGCCGAGCCCAACCACGAACAGCACAACAACAAGGGAAATAGCCCCAGTGCTGCCTATTGGAATCAATGCAGTCATAGCCTGTATGTGGTTTGTAACGTATGAAACCACACTGTTCAGCAATGAAGTAACCGATATCTTAGGGATAAAAGAAAACCCTACATAACCGGAAACTACAAAGGCAACTAGAAGCAATACAAACGATACTAACCCCTTCTTTATGGCCAGCCCAAAGAGCAACCCGTCGACAAGGGCAAGTATTGGTATTACCAATCCAGAATAATCCATCTCTGTTTCTCCTTCTACATTTATAATTTATGAACTTAAAATACTTATTGTCGTAAACCTTTAATATAACATACTAATTTTATTATATAATTGGTAGTGAGAGTACGAATTACACTGATTCGTAGACCCTCAGACGTTCCAGTATCCTCTTCCCTTTTTCCGTTATCTCGTACTTCAGGTTGCTTTCACCATATCTTGCCGTTTTTACCATTTCCCTTTTGATTAGGTCCCCCATGATCTCCTTTGCAGACTTATAGTTGAGATTGCACTTATAGATGAGCTGAGTTATGCTCGCACCTTCAAGAGTATATACAGTTTCAAGGATTTCCTGAGTTATCCTAGTTCTGTCACGGTTATGGCGTTTCGAGTGGGAACTGGCCAGGTTCCTTGGTTCCCTGTCCATGGCAATGAGCCTGCTTGCAAGGCTTTTGCCTATATTGTAGCTGGCGATGGAAGAATTCACATGTGGGATTTTTATGACATTGAAATTGCAGATTTCACACAGATTCTTTTCCTTTGGTTCCAAATCTTCAGACGTCAGAATAATTCCTGATGAAGACTCTATGTCTGCAGATTTCACCCGGTGCATTAGAATCTTCTCGTATTTATTCCCCGAAAAGTCCCTGAGATTGAGGATTGGAACAATGTTGCTGCTCTTGATGGATTGAAGCGCATAATCAAAGGAATGGATGGTATCGGACTTACCCTTGATGTTGAAATTGCGCAGGAACTTCCATTCAATGAGTTCTATGCCCATTGTATTGGCTATAGTTCTCAACAGTTCGCCATCATTACTGCTCTGTTCTGCCCTTTCAAGCCAAGTGCTAGCCAATTTAATCTTTCTCCATATTATTCCGCCCCAATTTATGAGACTTTTTAAAAACCCTTATTTCGGATATAAAGCTTTCATCTAACAAATTAATTATAAAATCCCATTGAAACTCACCCGGCAATATGTGTAACATGTAAGGAAATAAGAGTGATTACAAATTAGGAGAGGAATTAGGAAGACAAAGGCTGATTTATTAATTTTAAATCGGTTATAAAAAATTCATTAAACAATGCCATTTTTCGGTTAAATGGATTATATGAATAATCTCTACACCCTATGAAATGTTCTGTGAAACTTGAATATGAGAAAGGCAGAAACTGTATCTAATGTCTAGAAAAACTTTTCATTGGAATGTCACGAATTTCGGTGAGGAAAATAAAAAATGTGGGATAAAATGCTTCACTCCAAAACCGCTGAGAGAGCCCGGTATGAGTTTTTCCAAAGCACTTCATCCGCATGTTCACCGAGCCTGTCGCCCAGGGTATGCAGTTCTTTGACGCTTTCCAGGCCTTTCAGATTGCTAGGAATGCCGAGAAAATCTGTTCCTATGGCTGGGTACTCCCACCCGTAGCTTTCGCCAACATAAGTTATGGATTCCACAAGATTGCCAAGCGTTGGCTTCTCACCAAGGGTTGAAGGAATTGAGGTCAGGCCGATGATTCCTTTGTTCTTCACCACGGCCTCAATGGCCTCATCACTTATATTCCTGAAGATTTTGTAATACGATTTAGGATTCGTATGGGAAACCACCACCGGGTGTTTGGAGATATTTGCCGAATCTATTATGGTCTGGTCACTGGCATGCCCAAGATCTATGGCAATATTCAATTCGTTGCACAGTTTAACCAAGTCTTCCCCGGAGCCTGTAAGGCCGAAATCCTTCCTCGAAGTGCAAGATGCAGCAAACTTTGTTTCCATGTTCCATGTGAGCCCCAGGGACCTTAGTCCATTCTGCTTCAGGAATCTAACATCCTCTTCCCCGGAAATTGTATCTGAGCCTTCCATGGCCATGAGAAATTTTAATCCATGGCTGTCCAGGTCTGACCTGTTCCTGACCAGTTTTACGTATCCGTTTCTCTCCAATGACTGGTAAAACTTAAGCTGCCTGAGAAGGCTGTTCTGGTCTGGATAATATTCAGATGAGTCTGACCGGTAACCTTGGCTGGTTGTGTCCCTGGCCCACTTCTTTGTCAGTGGAAATACTACTGAAAAAATTACCACATCCTGAAAGGCAGAGAGTGCGCTGATGCTTGATTCTGTGGTTCCATCAAATACATCATGGTTGGCAGAAGTTATCCCGAAATCCTCATGGAGGTCAATAAAACGTGAAACCATCTTGTGTGGTAAGCTGTGTGGCTAAAGAAATCTTTTCCTATTGGCATACCTTTTACACAGTGTAAGGAATCCTGTAAGGCATGTGGCATCACCATAACTATGAGGCAGCTGCGGAAATGCGCAAAAAGTACATTCCAATCGAAAAGGTCCTTACATTGGTGGACCCAGGTGAATCAGATGTCATAATGGACGTTGGCGGAGGAGACGGGTACTATTCCACCCTTTTCGCCGAGAAATGCAGGAAGGTTTACTATGTTGACCCGTCGAATCCTGCGGTGAATTTGGTAAAGAGGAGACTTTCTGGAACTACGGGCAACATTGAGATCATGCAGGAAGACATATGTACCATGAAACTCCCTGATGATATTAGCAAGGTATTCTTCTCAAACAGCTTCCATGACATAGGATGCAGGGAAAATCTCATTGGCAGGCTAAGTGAAGCTTCGGTTAATCCTCTTAAATTCATCCTTATTGAATTCAAAAAGGAAGCCTCCATAGGTCCACCTGAATATGTGAAGATCGATCAGGATCAGCTTGACAACATATTCGGGAGGAATGGTTACCATCTTGAAAGGAGAGAGGTTTTGCTGGAACATTATGTGTCTTCTTACATCAGGTGATATGCCCAGTAATCAATTTTTATTTAGGATCAAAGTTTAAATAGAGACCTGTTCCTATTTGATTGGTGATATTCTGGACAAAGATGATCAAATTATTGAGGAACTCACAAAGATAAGGAAATTGCTTGAGCCTGCTCCGACTCCGCCTCCACCTAAGGGCTTCAGGGCAGAATTCAGAGACTTCCTTTCAAAATACAAGGTAATGGGAATGGCTGTGGCCTTTATCCTGGGCTTATACCTCGGTGCACTTGTCCAGGCCCTTGTCAATGACTTGATAATGCCTATAGTTCAGATTGC
Source organism: Thermoplasmata archaeon (assembly GCA_021850835.1). Next base: position 2,646 of record JAJZKS010000084.1, on the reverse strand, counting down.
AATGCCTAATACCAACTGGCAGAGCATTGCGGTTGGGCCATTCCAGATAGGTGCTTTTGCAGGCGCACTACTGACTTTCATCATAATAGCCCTTGTCATCTTCCTGATGATAAAGATTACCTCAAAGGCAAATATTCAGTAAAGCGGATAGGGGGTTGCAGTAAAGCCTGACATCCCCTGAGATAGAAGCTGCTGAGGGGAGCTTTCAGTCTCCCACAAATATTATTCTGCTTCCGCCATATTCGATGTTGAAGCTTTCCTGCTTCAGACCGGGTAGGCCTTTTACTATTTTCTCATGGTTGTCCGGGTTGGCGAAAAGCAGCAGGAAACCACCACCACCTGCACCTATCATCTTTCCTCCAATGGCACCATTTGAGAGTGCGCTCTGGTACCAGGAATCAATGTTCCCGTCCGTAATTCCATCTGCAAGGAGCCTTTTCTGTTCCCAGTTCCTGTGAAGAAGCCTTCCCATCTCATCGGTATTACCCTTGCACATTGCGTCGAACATCTCATAAGCCATGCCTTTCATCAAGTTGTAGCTTTCAACCTTGCTGGCTACATTGCTGGCCTGCACCTTATGTATCTCAGTTGAGCTCCTTTCCCTGCCGGTGTACATGAGAAGAAGGTTTGACTGCAGTTTAGCCCTCATTTCTTCATTCATGATAACAGGCTTGACGGAGACCCTCTCATCCTGGTGGAATTCCATGAACTGTATGCCTCCATAGGCCGCCATATACTGGTCCTGCTTGCCTCCTGGCTCTCCCAGGATTTCCCTCTCTATCTTTACTGCTTCCTCAGCCAGCTGCAGCGGAGATGCGTGTTCTCCCTTGAATGCATGGAGTGCATTCAGCAGGCCAACAAGAAAAGTGCTGCTTGATCCGAGCCCAGTGCCCTTTGACGGTATATCAGAAATGCTGACAATTTCTATACCGCCATCAATCCCAAGGAGTTTCATGGCTTCCCTCACGGTGGGATGCCTGATCTCATCGACCGTGTCAACCATTTCTGTTACTGAGTAGCTGACACGGATTTTTGAGTCGAACTTCTTGTTGACCGCTACGTAAATATACTTGTTTATGGAGGCTGAAACAACTGCGCCCGGGCCGTATTCCCTATAATAGGAAGGTATGTCGGTGCCTCCACCAACGAATGTAATGCGCAGTGGGGTTCTGGACATTATCATTCTTGTTTTCGTTATATCACCTATAGTAGTCGTTGATGAGCTTTAGTCCCTTGTCAAGGTCGACCTGTGCCTTAAACCCCAGGAGCTTTTCAGCCTTTGAAGTGTCCGCTAGTGTCTCCATTACATAGTTCTTTACCGGCATCTCAATGTACTCTGGCTTGATGTTTGTGCCGAGGAGGCGGTTAAGCTTTTCCACCAGCTCGTTCAGGCTATAATTCTTGCCAAATCCTACATTGAAGACATCAAATCCCTTATGTTCAGATGCTTTAATGAGGCAGTCCACTACATCGGTCGCAAATATGAAGTCTCTTCTCTGTTCCCCGTCGCCATATATGACAGGAGCCTTGCCGGCCTTCATATCCCAAAGGAACTGAGTTGCAAGGTTAGCAAACCCGCCCTTGGCTTTTTCGTGGTATCCATACACTGAGAAGAACCTCATTGCAGAAACATTCAGGCCATAAAGCTTGTTATAAAGTTCGCTCAGTCTCTCTGAACCTATCCTGCCTTCCGTGTAAAGGTCGGTAACGGCTGGTATAATGTCTTCCCTATGTGGTGGCTTTACACCATTGTAAATTGATGAAGTTGATGAAAACACTATGCTTGATCCTCTCTCCCTTGCATATTCAAGGACACTGGTCATGCCAGATATTACTTCGGAAACAAGCTGTGGATTCTGCCTGTACATTGGGGAAGCAGAGTAAAATCCCAGGTGGAAAACAACATCAGCTTCAAAATCCACATTGTTGATGTCCTTTGCGTCGCTGTTAAGAACCTTAAGATTTTCAGATTCAAATTCCCTCAGGTTATCATTGCTTCCGGTATGCAGGTTGTCTATTACCAGAACCTCGTTTTCTGAAACAAGCTTGGACACTAAATTTGTGCCAATGAATCCTGCCCCGCCTGTAACTATGACTCTCTTATCCTTCATTCTGCACAGTTAATGTATGACAGGGTATAAATCTCTTCAGGGAAGGTGCGGACATGTGTCTGTTTTCACCACATTTCCACAATAAATAAGTTGGTAAAAATTGGAATTACGATCTAAATTAGACCCAGAGGCTGTCAAATGCTCAATAAATTCTTATATCTATTAAGCACTTCAAAATTCGATCAGAAATGTTCAAGCCAATAGAAAGAGACGTATACTCATGGGAAGTTCCGGATGCCGAATTTGGCGAGATGATGAATGGTCATCTATATATCCAGGATGACGGCTTTGTCCTGATAGATCCTCCGCTTATGCCAGGATTGCTCCAGGGCTTGGGTGTCTTCGGCAAATGTGATGGGGTGATTCTTCTTAGCGGCTCGCATAAGAGGGGTAGTGTAATGGCTTCAAATGCACTTGGCACAATACTGTACGTGCCAGAATTCGCTGCTGGCCAGATACAGGGCAAGAATGTGAAATCGTACAAAGATGGCGAAAAACTTGCAGGTGACTTTAAGGCCATTGAGTTGAAAACTGA
>JAJZKS010000083.1 GCA_021850835.1 Thermoplasmata archaeon | reverse complement strand
TACTTATGACTTCATTGACAGGGCCGTTATGTTTTATGGCCTTAAACTCAAGAGCTATTTTCCTGTGGCAAGTGAAGTGGAAGAAATGGTAAGGAAGTCCGGGTATAACCTCTTCTACTATTCGCAGGAAAACAGGAAATTCTGTTGCAATATTAGAAAGGTGAATCCCCTGGAAAAGATCTTAACTGGTAAGAACGCCTGGATAACCGGATTGAGGTCAGAGCAGAATAAATTCCGGCAAACTCTGGGAATAATGGAAAAAGACACGACCCGCGGTATTTTAAAAGTCAATCCTCTGATTTACTGGACTTCATCTGATGTTTGGGATTTTATCAAACAGAATAGTATCCCATACAACAGCCTTCACGACAAGGGCTATCCGAGCATAGGATGTGAACCATGCACCAGAGCCATTATGCCGGGGGAAGATGAAAGGGCAGGAAGATGGTGGTGGGAATCAGGCCTCAAGGAATGTGGGCTGCATCTTTCTGGTCAGGGTGTATCCAATTCAGGTGACAATTCTAAAACTTCCGATGGAGGCTCATGATATGATTCCATTGCCACATGGAGGAAAACTCATCCAGATTCCAGGTTTAGACAGAAATAAATTCAGCGAGAGCGACCTTGGGCACACACTAGAAATTTCCTATGAAACCGCTGTGACCATAATGGGCATAAAAAGTGGAATTCTCAGTCCCCTTGAGGGCTTCATGGGGTATTCTGATTATGCAAGTGTTCTAAGGGAACAGAGACTTGAGAATGGTTTACCCTGGAGCATCCCCTCGCTATTGCCATTAGATGATACCATGAACTCAAATTTCAGGGAAGGTGATTTGATTGTCCTTTCATATCATCATATTCCAATTGCGGAGTTATCCATTTCAGAGATTTATGACATTGAGAAGGATAAATTATGCAGATCTGTTTTTGGAACTACGTCAGATGAGCACCCGGGCGTCAGGAAGGTCAAAAACCTCGGAAACAAGGTAATCGGTGGTAGAATAGGTGGAGCCAACTATGTTGATTTTCCGTTTAAATCAATCACGCGATTCCCGGCAGAGACGCGAAAGTATTTTATGGAAAAGGGCTGGAAAACTGTCTCTGCATTTCAGACTAGGAATGTCCCGCACAGGGGTCACGAGGACATACAGAGAATGGCACTGAGAAACACAGACGGATTATTCATAAGTCCCGTCATAGGAAAGAAAAAGGCTGGGGATTACACTGATGAGGCCATACTGATGTCATACAGGGCACTGATAGATTATTATTACCCCTCTGACCGCGTTTTATTGACCCCGCTGCATTACGAAATGATGTACGCCGGCCCCAGAGAGGCAGTAATGCATGCCATAATGAGGAAGAACTATGGCTGCACTCACTTCATAGTTGGCAGGGACCATGCCGGAGTTGGTGACTTCTATGGACCATATGATGCCCAGAAAAATCTGGCTAGTTTTGATGATCTGGGAGTGGAAATTATCCCTTTTCAGGAGACATTCTACTGTCAGAAGTGTAGTCAGCTTGTAACTGAGAAGGAATGTGCGCATTCGAGGGAGCAGCAGGAACATTTCAGTGGAACAAGACTCAGAAGCCTCATTCTGTCCAAAGGAACCCCTTCAAAAGAACTCATGAGGCGGGAAGTCTACGAGGCTCTTGCCACGCTTAAGGACCCTTTTGTCAGGTAAGCACTTCCCATATTCACACATCGTCCTGATTTTGCTGAATGGGCAGAAAATAATAGATTTCCTTTCCAGTTTTGTGTGGGTAATCTTGATTGACAAACGGCAGGTTCGACTGAGGCGGCATACGTTCGGAACAAAGTGGCGCATAAGATTGAATGGCATTTTGGGAACTGTTCATTATTCGCATAAGGAAGTATTCTAACCGCGGAATTCAATTGTTGCGTTTTCGCCATATGAAGTAAAGCCCTGGAACAAGAACAGCAGAACATGCACCCGCAATTATTGCCATCAACTCCAAAAATGGAAGTCCCTTCGCCGGCTGTTTGGGAGGAACTGCCAGTGGATTGTAAAGCCAGGAAAGAGTTGGATCTCCAGTTAAATTGTGCACGGTAAGCACAATGGAATAGTTTCCATTAATGCTCAAAAAGGAGACAGAGAAATTGAAGTACCTTTGGCCATTGATAAAAAGCCTCGAATTGAGGATATCTGCTATTGTTGTGTTGCCGAGCCCATCATAAGGAATCACAAGCCTCAGGGTGCCATTTGACGTTGCTGTGTATGATATTGTGTAGCCTCCCTTGATAGGCTTGAATGAAGAAACGGTCACATTAAATCCTGAAGTTGTCACATTTTCAAAAATGTGCTCGTAAGATGGCCTTGGGCCCTCCCTCAGTGAGAAGTTGAGCCCGTTAATACTATTTTTTATATTCAGCTGCTTCTCTATCGGCTCGTACCCTGGATAGTAAATAAAAACAATGTAAAGCCCAGGCGCCAGAGAGATACTGTAAAATCCTGAAGAATTCGCGTAAGCTGAATATTCTCCGAACATTACGCTCGCATTGGCAGGATTGACGTGCCCGGAGACCACGTAAGTGCCGGAAATCTTCGTGAGGGTGATGTCGATGTCAGTTGTCTTGTCTTTGCTCACATGCACCTTGTAGAACTCTTCCTGGTAACCAGTGGCAGTCACCGAAAGGTAATAGGTTCCAGGACGCAGGGTACAGTTAAATAAGCCGTTTTGAACGGGTATAACCTCTCCGTTTGCAACTATCAGTGCATCTTTCGGGGTTACATTGCCAGCCAGGTATCCGTACACGGGAAGCGGATGCAGATCAATCTGAATGTAATGCGTGATTCCAGCTCCCAGATACAGGAAGTTGCTGTAAGAACTGTAACCTGCAAGTGAAGCATTGATGTAGTATGTTCCTGGCGCCAGTGAAAAAGTGCCTGGAGACACTTCGACACCGTCAATGTACACAGAAGCCCCTACGGGTCTCACTGATAGGTAAAGGGTCGCATTCTTGACAAATTCAACAACCTCTGTTACATTAGATCCTGAGATACCCAAAGTTCCAGAGCCGTTGAGGGCGGTATAACCTGTAACAGGTGACACAGTGAAGCTGTAGGTTCCGTTGGACAGTGACAAATTGATGTAATTGTTGGAGGATGAGTGGAAATTCCCATTGACATATATCATCCAGCTGGTTCCGAGAGGCAGGCTGTTTTCTTCGAAGGATATATTGTACAGGTTGATGGCCCAGGTTATATTGACCGTATCCGATCTGCCACTCACCGTGAAATTCCCTGAATTCAATAGTGTGTGATAACCAGGCACGCCGGGGATGTTGAACTCATAGGAACCGTTAGCCAGCATCAACACGATTGTGGATGTTGTTGAAGATGAGGACAGCACACCCATTCCACTGGCAATAACATACCACTCAGTACCGGCAGGGAGTCCCACTTCCCGGAACGTCACCGGGTAAACCACCAATGCAAATACAACTGATACGGTAAGGTTTTGGCCGTTTACTGTGATGGTACCTCCAGGTGCCATGTAGGTCTTGTCGGGTGTCGAGACTGAATAACTGTAGGTTCCATTAAGAAGTTGGATATCAAAGCCGGAGCCAGTTATTTCACCCGAAGATGGAAGGCCAGTGATATTGACATACCAGACACCTCCTGCTGGAAATCCTTTTTCCAGGAAATTGATGGAATATTTTACTGGCTTGAATGCAATGTTGAGAGAGATGGGCTTGCCGCTTACCACAAAAGTTCCTGTCAACGCGTACGCTTCATATCTCTTGTCTCCTGAGGCCACGTCAAAGTGATAAGTTCCGTTCTGCAAACTCAGAATAAGCGACAATGAAAGCGAAGCGTATGATCCCCCTGCTGTCAGGTTAAGATACCACACATCTCCTGAGGGCAGCCCTGTTTCGGAAACAGAAATATTGTATGTCACAGGAACAAAAACAACTGAAATTTGTATATTTTTCCCGTCCACAATAAATTGGCCGGAATAGTAAGTGGGCATGTAATTTTTGTTATCCACGGCAACACTGAATGAATACGAACCGTTCATAAGGGCCAGTTGTGACAAATTGCCTGTTATCAATTGATGCTGGCCTCCGGAAATATTGAAATACCAGGCAGCACCTCCCGGTAGTCCGGATTCCTGGATGGAAACATGGAATAGGACTGGGTTGAAAGTTATGTTTCTCTGCAAGGGTGCCCCGTTTACAGAAATAATTCCGCCGGAGGCACTATAGCTTTTAAGGGTGGTAGAAACAGTGTAGTTGTATGTACCATTGGAAAGCTGAATGGTTATGCTCGTTGAAGTTGAGACGTATTCGCCGCCATTGGTAATGTTGACATACCACGCATTCCCCTGTGGGAGCCCATTCTGGATCAGTGTAACATTGTAAAGCACAAGTTTGAAAACCACAGTTTCAACAACGGCGGTTCCGTTGACATGAATCAGCAGTGTTGGAGTAACTGGGATGTATTTGCTGTCTCCGGAGTGTACGGCCAAAGTATAAGTGCCATCGTAAAGGCTCATGGAAACAGAATCGTTAACAGAATGGGCTGATGCTCCACCAGATATATTCACGTACCAGGGTGTGCCCGATGGGAGCCCGGTTTCTAAAACAGTCAGGGTGTATGTAAGTTCATAAAAGCCTATTTTGGCGGAAAATGGTGCGCCACTGATGGTTAGTGTTCCCGAAGGAGATACCGGGGCGTAAACTTTGTCCACTGTGTGCACTGTATAGTTGTACGTGCCATTTGGCAGATAAGCTGTTAAGTAGATCCCGGTTGAGGAAAAGGATTCTCCGTTGCTGAAGTTAACATACCATTCCGCCCCCACAGGCAGGTTTGTTTCGGTAAACCTGGCACTGTAGATTGGGGGCAGCTTGGTTACCATGATGTAATTCTGGGGGTCCGGCAGGGCATATTTCATATTGCTGTTTGGATCGATTGCACTGGTCGACTTGGCGGCATTAAGGTTGATTATGCTGGTTTCAGATGTGAAACTGATGGAGTAGGTCTGTATGGCACTTATTGTTCCCGAGATGCTGTTTGCAACATACACATATCCATTGGAGTATACCATGGCATCGGGCCCTGCCCCCACCTCAATGGTTCCAACAAGGCTGGTTCCACTGATCATGGAAACTGTCTGGGAGCCGTAGTTGGCCACATAAACGATTCCATTCCTTGGATCAACCACCAGGTAGTCAGGGTTGGCTCCCACGGAAACAGTTCCGATTACATGAGTGCCACTTATGACGCTAACGTTTGCGGAACCGTAATTGGCAACATAGATGTAGTTGTTCACACCATCGTATATGACATCTACAGGATCCACACCCACCGGGATATTGTCGGTTCTCACGTTGATAATGGGAGTGAATTGCACATAAATTGTCTGTGGTTTCCCATTTACCGTGATGTTCTGGCTGGCTGGAATCATTAGGTAATTTCCGCTGGTTATGAAGGACAGGTTGTAGGTGCCATTCGGCAACATAATGTTCATTGAATTTCCGGTGGCGCTGTAGAACGAGCCGTTGACATTTACTCCCCAGGTACTGCCTGTTAACAGTCCGGTTTCTTTGACAATAGTACTGTACCTGTACGGCAGGAACGTCACTACTGTCAAGGCATCCGAACAGGTGATTATTGTACCATTTGGAACATATGCGTACCAACCTTTGGGGCTGACAATGCTGTACGTGAAGTTCATTCCTTCCTGCCCGCTGAAAACAATATCGTCAGATTGGGACATTATTGTTGCCCCGTTGAGTATGACTCCCCAGGAAATGCCCTGTGGCAGCCCTTGTTCTTCAAATGTGAGCGAAAATTTGTTGCTCAATTGGGCCAAATTTACAGTGCTGCTGTTCGACGCCGAGAGCAGGCTTATGTTCTGCACGGGACTTGCTGCCAGGGCATAGATACTTTCCACGAAGTAGTTATAATTCAGGGATACGTCCACTGTGGAGGGGAAGGAGCCCGATGGGCTGCCGCTGAGAGGGAATGTTATTTGCAATTCCTGCCCCAGCCCAACCATGGCATCTGGATGGTACTGCGCATATCCTGCCGTGAAAGTAATACCCGGGTCGTTGGCAAGCAGGTACTCTGAAAGCACGGATTGTTCTGTGATGATTTCATTTGCGATGTCAATGGTCAGCCCAACAGCGCTGGATGGCGGAAGATGGACATTGAAGCCATTTTCCAGGATCAGGCCCGTCAGGTCTAAAGCTGCTCCTGGCCAGTTTCCATCTGCAATGTTGATGAGAAGTGAAAGAACCTGAATTCCCGTTGAGTCAATTGCAGCTACGGGCAGGTCGGCTATGACCGTGTCATTTATGAGCGGACTCAAGCCTGCAGGGGCCTGGCTTGCAACATAATCAATGAGGTCTCTCAGCTGGGACACATTGAGCACCATCATAAAGTTGTTTTTAGGAATGACATCAAAGGTCATGTAATACTGCCCGCCACAGTCCATGTAAAAAGCCTTGAACGCAACTTCGGGAGTGATTGGCGTCTGGGATGCCACCTGATTGTTAACAATCTCATAGGTTCCCCCGGTTGCTCCGGAAATGGAAGGGGAGCCCCCGAAACTTCCCCCATAGCTTCCTCCGGTTGATGTTTGAGAACCATTTATTGTTGAAGTAGACGTGTTGGAAACAGACTGCCCCCCGGGATTGAAAAAGGCCGCCGTAACTTCATTTGAGCCGGAATCCGCGATGTAAAGCACGCCCGTTGCCGGGTCATATGCAAGGGAACTGGGATCGGCACCCACACCGAAACTTCTCACATACAGGGTGCCGTCTATGATGCTCACGGAATCGGAGAGTGAATTGGTGACGTAAACCAGCCCGTTTGTTGTATTTATGGCAAAGGCACTTGGGCCGGACTGTACGGTCACGTTTGCTATAACTAGGTCGGAAGATGCATTTATGACGGATACAGTATCAGTTCCGTAATTTGCAACATAAATGAAGTTGTTGAATGAGTCATATACAAGGGCTTTTGGATTGCTCCCCACTATGTCAGTACTTACCAAGCTGGTTCCATTTATGATTGACACGGTTCCGGACAGATAATTGGCAACGTATACCAGACCGTTCTGGGGATCAACTACGATAGCATCCGGCCCCGAGCCAACATCTATGGAGGCAAGGACCTTGTTTGTGCTCTCGTTAATCACTGTGACATTGCCTGAGCCGTAATTAGCAACGTACAGATACCCGTTGGCACTATCAGAAACAAGTGCATCAGGGCTCTTGCCAACGGATATGGTTGTAACATTGGCAGAGGTTGTCTTCACAAAGGTCACGTTTATGTCAACCGCACTTCCGGACACGAAGAAGGTGCCTATTGGCGGTTCAGCGAAATACAAACCCCCTGTCATTATGGAATAGTTGAAAGAGCCGGTTGGCAACAATAATGTAAAATTCGCGTTACTGATACTATAGGATTTTCCGAATATATAGAGAGACCAAGA
>JAJZKS010000082.1 GCA_021850835.1 Thermoplasmata archaeon | reverse complement strand
TCACCGCCATAGTACTGACCTCTCTTGTCTGCGGGAGCCATCTTGCCCACGACGCTGTACGCAACCGGGGAAAGTATGTTCTCTCCGATTGTTATGAAAACTACATCTGCGGCTAGGAAGATGATGTTGTTGCTGAAAACCAGCGCAAAAAATGAGAATGCATATACCAGCCCCCCAAGTGCTATTCTCTTGAAGTCTTTCATCTTGGCCAGCGCCCAGTTTATGGGTATCTGGAGAAATACCACGACCACGCCATTGATTGCATAGAGAATGCCGATGAAACTGTTCGGTACCATGTCTACATTGCTCCAGAACAGTGTCAGTGTTGTGCCCCACTGCCCTGCAATGAACCATACGGAGGCAATGAGGATGCAAAGCAGCATGAAAGGCCTGTCTGATATGGGTATCTGCATCTTTTCCCTTCCCTGGGGCTCTGCAGGACGCGTTTCCTTCACGTATTTCACGTAAAGGTAGAGTTCCCCGATGGAAGCAAGGGCAGGAATCAGGAATACAAGTGAATAATTGATTATTGAAAGGAACCCTCCAATTGCTGGGCCCAGGGAAAATCCTATGTTTCCGCCTATTCTCACCATGCTGAATGCGTCCATCCTCTCCACTTCACTTGTTGTATCCGTGAGGACAACATTGTCCAGTATGCCCTGCATATTGCTGAAAGGCTCAACCAGGATGAAAGCGATATAGAGGATGATGTCCGGGAGGTGCAGATAGACCGCAACAGTCATAGTCATGAAAATGGCGATTATAATTGGGGGGAGCCATATGGCAGCAGCCCTCCTTCCAATCCTGTCGATGAGGTTCCCACCATAGATAGAAAAAGGCAATGCAGCTATGGCGGTGAGGAAAAAGAGCACTCCCACATACACATATGGAATGTGCCTGACACTAGAAAGGTAAAGGGGTATGAATATCCAGGCCTGCGATCTCCCCAGAATCCTGATCAGCTGTGCCATTGATATGGCTCCGACGTAGCGGTTCGAAAGGATGCTGAAGTTTAACCCGGGAATTTTCATACCTGTTCAAGAGTTCACAGGTATGCCAGAGAAGGATATAATCATAAGCCACGGATTTATTTAATAGGAGTTTGGGGATTGGTTTCAGGGGTTTCCAATGTTTGTAGCATTCGAAGGCATCGACGGAACTGGAAAGACGACCCTTGTCTCAATGGTGAAAAAGGAACTTGAGTCCAGGGGATTCGGTGTCTTTGCAACAAAGGAACCCACAAGCCGCCTGGAGCTTCCGGAAGAGCTGAAGAAATCTAGGGAAGTTTCTTCCGCCCTTTCCCTGTTTTTCAGGTTCACTGAGGACCGCTTTGGCCACCAGGATGAAATATCAGAACACCTTAGAAAGGGTGAAATCGTGCTCTGCGACAGGTACCTCATGTCATCGATGGCTTATCAGGGAGCAATCCTTGAGAAATACTTCGGAAGCAGGGAAAAGGTGTTGCAGTGGATGTCCTTGGTCTCCGAAATAATCGAGGTAAGGCCCGATATAACCTTCTACATCGATGTGGACCCTCAGATCTCAATGAATAGAATCGCCGGACGCGGATCCTTCACTGGCTTTGAGGAAAAGGAATACCTATCAAGCGTAAGGAACTTTTACAATTCCATTGATTTCAGGGGAAAAGTCACCCTTGACGGTTCCGGCACCGTTCAGCAGAGCTTCTCGGATGTAATGGAAAGGTTGTCTCCTCACCTCAAGCAGTAGTTACGATAATCTCGTCCGACAGGATCATGATAGTATGTTCTGCCTGAGATATCATCGAGCCCTTGTGTTCCTTAAGCACGGCAAATTCGCTCACCTCCCTTGACTTCATCATGGCTTTGAGGTATTCATCCGGATTGGGCATCAGTTCCGCGACCCATCTCTGCGCAAATGGAACTGTGTTGAAATTCTGGTAAAGAATCTCATCCTTCCTGACCTTGGTTCCGCTCAGGATGTATATGTTCCCGCCAGGACCGTTGTGTATCATCCCTATTCCGGTGCTTGCGAATGGCTCAATGGCAATGACCATGTCATTATGGAGGGGCCTGCTGTTCCCATCGTCATAATTCGGTATGAAGATCTCTGAGTGGAGGTCGTACCTGTTTATGCCATGGCCGCCCAGGTTTCTCACGGGCTTGAAGCCGTACTTCCTGATTGTGCCCTCTATTTCCTGGCCGATCTGCCTGACCTGGATCATGGGCCTGAGTTTCCTGATAGCGGCATTGAGGGCTTCCCGGGTTGCGTCTATCAGTGTAGAATACTCCCCTTTTCCTCCAACTTCAATGGTTGCGGCATTGTCTGATAGGTAGCCATCGACCTGTGCGCCAACATCAAGCTTCACCACATCTCCAGTGCTCAGCCTTTTCCTGTCACCGTGGAACGGGGAGTAATGGGCTGCCTCATTGTTTATTGATATGTTGACGGGAAAAGAGGGCTTGCCTCCGAGATCCCTGATATGCTTCTCAATTCCATTGGCAATGTCCAGTAGGAGGGCATCCGGCTCCACGAGGCTCTTGCCATACTCCAGTGCCTTCTTCCCGATCGAGCCTGCCAGCCTGTATTTTTCCTTAACTTCCGGATCCACCTGAAATCAACGCCTGTGCAAAAATGGCTTATTTGTATAAAATTTGATCGTGGGAGCTGCAATTTCCCGAAACTTATAATTAGGCTTATGCATAATTGGTAATCATGACATGGTACAAAGTACTGAAAGAAGGAGCGATGAAAGACGGAGACCTTTTCAAGGTGGACGTTGAAGGCAGGGAAGTCCTCATCATAAGGGATGGCAGCAGCTATTTTGCAACATCGCACCTGTGCACACATGAAGATTATGACCTTTCAGAGGGCTTCATGGATGACCACCAGCTCATATGCCCCAACCATTTCGCCACATTCAGCCCCAAGGACGGTTCTGTCATCAGCCCGCCTGAGGGTGCAGGGGACATCAGCCCCCTCAAATCCTACAAAACCAAGGTTGAGGAAGGCCATATAATGGTTGAGCTTTAACAGGCCCAACTTTAAAAATTCTTATTTTAATGGATCATTGGAATTGGTGCCGCCATACTTTTCACTGTTGCAGGTAACTCTCAAAGAAAGCAAATTATAGCAACTGTTGCTATCTACATTATGGCTAGACTGAACATTTCGTTATCGAATGAGCTGGCCAGCAGAATTACTGATGAAGCGGGCAGAATGGGGAAGACCATAAGCTCCCTCATCACTGAGGCCGCCATCCAGTACATTGAGCTTAAGGAACAGGGGCTGGACATTGGATCCATTAATGATTTCCTGACCTATTTCCACATAATAACTTCAACCAGATCTGTCCCGGTTCCGTTCAGGCTGTTCGATGACATGCTTGCCATCTCCATGGATGAATCCGAGGAAAAACCGCCCAAACTTTTCTACGAAACGGGTCTGGTGCTGGGTAACCTCCTGAGGAACTATGCTTCCGACATGGAGAGCCTTTCACGGCTTTCCGAAAAGCTCAAAATTAAACTTCCCCTTGATGACATAAGGTTCAACAGGAACAAGGATCTTTGGGAAGCCACCATATCCGGCGCTGGCTATGGTCAGAGCTCTTCCGAGTGCCTTGCTTCAGGCCTTAAGGGTCTCCTGGAAGCGTACCAAATGAAAATAAAGTCCCTGGAAGTTATGGCTGGATTTGTAAGAGCCACTTTCCAGTAACTGGGTGCCCATCTGAAGTGCATGCCTGCGCATGTTTGCGCATAAGCGTGCACGTTGTGTTATAGCCTATTTCGCGATAACATCTGGGGATTAAAATGGTATTTGTAGATCCATTGGCAGTAATGTTGATTGGTCTTGCCATGAGCACAGCAGTAGGCGGTTTTTATTTTTTCTTCGCTGCCCGTGGCAAATATGAACACGTGAGGTCACTAGCCGTTCCGGCAATTGCAATAGGAATATTTGATGCAGTTGCAGGGTTTTACATGGCATTTGGGTGGCCCATGACAGGATTCGGGACAGCTTATAACATGCTCTTTGGCGATCCGCTCCTTCTCGCCGGGCTCATCCTGGTTATGGGAGGTGTAATGGGTTACCGTGATCCAGAGCACATCCACTGGAACATAGTTCCGCTTCTGATTCTATTTGTGGGCATTTATACGCTGGTTGGGGCTTTCAGCATTGTCCAGCTGAACCTTGAGAAAGGTCAGAACCTCATAACAGCAATGGGGCTTTACGTATTCGACGGGCTTGGCGCCGTACTTGCGCCAGTCATGTACCTTAAGCCCGTTAACTCCACCACAAAGGGCCTCTATTATACAGTATGGATAGTACTTGGAATTGGAACTGTGTTTGCCCTTGTGATTGGCTTCATGGCCCTTAACGGCCACCTCGCCAGCCCACCATAAGGAGAGGGCATAGGGGGACAGCAGAACTACCCCCTTATCTCTATTTATCAGGTGTGGTCTGGGATGCCAGAAAGCGGAAAGTCAATTTTACTCAAATGCAGTTCCTGCGAGTCTCCAGAAATAAAATGCACGAACCTTAAGGAGATCCTCTACAGCCACCTAATGGAACTTACCTATTCCTGTGAAAATTGCGGGCATTCGGGAACAATAATAGTGGACTGCATTGTTACCAGGGGCCTCAGGGTTAATATACAGTAGGACATGGAATGGGTGGGCGGCAAACTGTCCTGTCTCGATCTAATGCTACTGAACAGCTAAATAACCCAAAACCATTTTTGATCAATGAAAGTCCTCGTTTTTGCAAAGCAGATACCGGATGTGAATCAGGTAAAGTTTGACCCACAGACAAACAGGATTGTCAGGGAAAATGTCCCGCTCTCCATGAACTCATTCGACAGGAAGGCTGTTGAGGAAGCGGTGAGGATGAAGGAAAAATTCGGCTGGGAAACTGCAGTGGCAACAATGGGGCCTCCCCAGTCAAAGGGGATCCTTAATGATTCACTGAGGATGGGAATTGATGAGGCCTACCTCATTACGGACAGGAATTTTGCTGGCTCTGATACCCTCGCTACCGCAAGGATACTTTCTGCACTCGTAAAGAAGGTCAAACCTGATCTTGTGCTTACGGGAAAATATTCTCTGGATGGGGAAACTGCCCAGGTGCCGCCAGAATTGGCCGTCTTTTCCAGGTATTCCTTCAAGTCTTCCATTTCCAGGATCGAACCCGGTGAAAAGGAGGGTACCCTGAGGGTGGAGCACGAGAATGAGCATGGCTCTGAGGTATACACCATTCCCCTTCCGGCAGTTCTGTCTGTGAGTGAAAAGATAAACAGGGCAAGGGCAGTTAAGCCAGAAGTCCCTGATATGTCAGAGAAAATAAAGGAGCTTAATGCCGCAGACCTTGGGCTCAACCTCAAGGGAAGCGAATACAGCCCCACAGTAGTGTCAGGCACATCGAGCCTTGAGAGTTCCAGGAATGTCCAGATGCTTCCTTTTGATGGCAGTGTCTATGAAAAGGTTTACAGCATAATCAAAAACCACAGGGCCGCTGGAGGCAGCACAGAAGAACTGGCCCTGAAATCTCCACATGAGCGTGCGCCAGTTATCCTCGGGGTAGCCCTCGATGACCCACAGCTGGGAGAAGAAATTTCGACAAAAATATCCCAGCTTGCAAATGCGCATGACCTCAGGGCAGTTATTTTTGGCAATATCGATCCCTCAACGGCTGAGTTGGCCGGGCATGAATATTACCATTACAGCACTGAAAGCGTTGAGGCATTTACAGATGCACTCACAGAATTCATCAGGGAGAAAAGCCCGAAATACGTTGTCTTCCCATCAACTGTCAGGGGGAGGGAAGCTGCGGGCACAATAGCAGCACGCCTTGAGGTGGGGCTTACAGCTGATTGCGTGGACCTTGAGATCAGGAATTCCAGGCTTATACAGTACAAGCCAGCCTTTGGCGGAGGCATCATTGCCGAGATTTATTCCAAGACAGACCCTCAGATGACCACAGTCAGGCCAGGAATGTTCACTTCAGCCTCACCGGAAAGTCCGCCAAAAATATTCGACCTGGAGTACACGCCTAGAAAGGTTTACCAAAGGCATGAACAGATTCCCGTGCCATCCGAATATGCACCACTTGGTTCTAGGGAAGTGGTTATTGGGTTCGGCCGTGGCGTCAAGAAAAGGGAGCAGGTCGATGATCTCCTGAAGCTTGCGAACCTACTTGATGCTGCCCTTGGCGCAACAAGGCCGCTTGTTGACATGAACTTTATACCCAGGCAGCAACAGATTGGCCTTACCGGGTTCTCAATCTCGCCTGGCGTCTATATTGCACTTGGGATATCAGGACAGGCCAACCATGTTGTGGGGATACGGTACGCAAGGAAGATCATTTCAGTCAATTCGGATGAAAAAGCTCCAATATTCCAATTCTCGGATTATGGGATAGTTGCCGATATGCATGAGTTTGCAGAAGGTTTCACAAAGTATCTCGAAAAAAGATCAGGAGCTTAAACACGGCACAGTTGCCCGATTTCCCTGAGATAGAAACCACAACCCTTGCAATTGACAGTCACTGATACCTGTATACGAAGACGTATTCATGTTTGAAAACGTAAAATCCTGACTTCAGGGCACGGTATCTCCATAGGTTTTCAGAATTTCTCTTTGCCCTGGTGTTCTGTATATCCTTTACGATAATGCCCCTGAGCTTAAGACCAAGGCTGGCCAGTGCATCCATGCTCCTGAAACCCAGGGGGATGACTTCCCCCTTCCTGTAGACATCACCTATTACAAGAGCCAGGTGGCTGCCCTCTTTCATGGAAGGAAGGATCCGGTGTGCAAGGCTGGCAAGCATCCCTGTGAAATCATCAACATCCCGCGCCATGGAAAGGTCCTTTGGATTCTCGGAGAACTTTATTATGTCCCAGTAAGGCGGGTGGATTATTGCGAGCTTGAACCCCGGAATTTCTTCCTTTTCCATAAAACCGGCAAAATCAAAATCCATTGAATCATGATTTTCCAGGACCGCTCTGGCGCCTTCTTTCCCAGATGCCTTTGCGACCAGTCCTGATGTTTTCTGGTACACATCGGAGTTAAGCTCGACTCCCAGTGAATTCCTTCCGAGCTTCAGGGCCTCCAGAAGTGTTGTCCCTGATCCGCAGAACGGGTCAAGTACCCAGTCTCCCTGGCTTGTATACCTTGACATTAGCTGGAAAGGTATCTGCGGCACAAAGTTACCCCAGTACCATGCCTTGTGGTGCCCATCCCTTGCCCTTGCCCCTAGGTTCCAGAGGCTGTCAGTAATAATGTGGTCATATCCCTTCCAGAGATTGAGGTTAATTGCTTCCCTTTCTTCTTCCGGGGGGGTTCTCAGACCATTCTGGAGGTTTCTGGCATAGTAACGGGCCCTCTCTATGGTCCTTGAAGAAAGGATCTGGCCTATCTCCCTCTCAACTGCCACTCTGGTGATGCCGTCAAGATGTTCAAAGGCGCATGGCTCCACCTTACTGAATTTCTCCCTAATTCCG
>JAJZKS010000081.1 GCA_021850835.1 Thermoplasmata archaeon | reverse complement strand
GACGGAATTCTTTGCTGGCTGGGCCAGCTTGTCAGCCTCAGCATACTCTTCCATGAGCTGATCCTTCCTGGAGCCCTTCAGGTTTGATATCCCAACGATGAGGACTTCTTCCCCATCCTTTCTGAAAGTGCAGGATTCCACCCCGTCGTGGCCTAGAAGGGTTATCCCCAGGAAATCAAAGATCTTTGCCGCGGGGTAATCTGTCCTCTTGGGCCTGTCATGGTCCCCCATGATCAGGTACATGGGGATGCCTGCCTCCCTCATCTTCAGGGCTGTTTCCTTGAATTCAGTGAGCGCCCTGTTTGAAGGGCTCCAAGTGTCAAAAAGGTCTCCCGAATGCACAATGAAGTCCACCCTCCTCTCTATTGCAATTTCCATCGCTTCCCTGAAAGCCCCGTAGAAATCATCCTCACGGTCATCCCGCATGTACTGGCGGCTCCCAAGGTGCGTATCCGACATATGCAGAAACTTTACCATTCAATCACCAAGTATCCTTGAAATCCTCTTCCGGTCTCCGGAAGCGCTGTTCTTTTCATCCCTTTCTTTCCTTGATTCCCTGAGAAGGGCAACAACATCGATGTCCCCTCCTCCCTCCTGGCTCTCCCTTGACCTGACCTTGACGTTAACGGGAACCTTTACGAACTGGCCCACTAGAATTGCTTCCCCCACGTTCAGGGAAGGCAGATCATCGATGACTGCCTGGCTGATGCTTTCCCCACTCTCCAGGATGGCTTTCTGGTCCAGCGGATTCGTGATTCTGAGAATTATTTCAGAATTGCACTGGCTAAGCACATCCTGGTCAATTTTGCCGGGGCGCTGTGTGATAACCACAAGGAATATGCCGAATTTACGGCCCTCAGAAGCCACCTTCTTTATTATCTGGGAAATCTGAGTTGATGAGCCGGGAGGAACGAAGTTGTGTGCCTCCTCAATGAATATGAATACAGGATACCGGTACTGGGATGTCAACTTTGACTCATATATCTCATTGATGACCCTGTATGAGAAGTAGTTGGCAAGGAACTGGTCCATTCCTGAAAGGTCGAGGATAGACATCATTCCCGGCTGGATGTAATCTGCCAGTCCAGTGGTCCTGTCGCCGAATATGCTCTTGACCTTTGAAAGCAGCCTCAGCCTGCCCGCAATCTTGTGGTAATCCTCGGGCGGATCCAGGGCTTGGGCTGCCTTGATGAAATCTTCGAAATCCCTCTTCCCATGCATGTTCTTCACCGACAGTTCCACGGATTTCCTGAGGTTTGTCCATGACTCCTTGATGCCCATGATTTCTGAGACGTCATCAGCCTCAAGGTCCGCGAACCTTAGAGTGAACTCATTTACGATCCCCTGCTGGAAGGAATCATACCTTCCTGTGCTCAGGGGTGTCCTGAATACCTTTATTGAATTACTGTAAAAGTTCCCTGAGTGGGATTTCCTCATGAGGACATAGTCCGCATGAGGATCCAGGACAACAATGGAAGCCCCCTTCTTCAGGAGTTCCTCCATGAGGACGCCGGCAGTATGGGACTTTCCTGCGCCTGTCTGTGCAACAATTGCAACATGCCTCCTCATCCCGGAAACGCTCAGGGATACCCTGACATCAGACCTGTCCGCAAGGAAACCTATGTCCAGGGATTCGTCCTCATCATACCGGAATATCTTCTCAAGCATCTCACTTGTGGCCCTGTAGACCTTGGTGCCAGGCCTTATGAGATCCCTGGACAGTTCGAGGTTTTCCCCATCCATTGCGCCGAGGGTCCTGGCAAGGCACAGGTTCACTGAATAGTCAAGATCGCTGGAAACATACCTGTTTACGCTTTCGTAATCCATGCTGTCATTTAGGAGCTCGCTCTTTGATATGATCCGCTCAACCCTGCCAAGGACCCTGCCTCCATTGATCTCCATGTATACGTATTCCCACTTCTTTACCTGGGAATTTTCTGACAAAACAAACCGGAATATGTCAGATGTGTTGTCACCAACAACGTAACCTAAATCAGATCCTGAGCCGTGCACGCCTTTCACCCCTTGTTTCGTAGAAGCTTACGCCTATTTCCCTCTCGAATGCTTTCATGTAAATGTTCTCAACCTCACTGTTCCTGAATTTCACAAGCCTGTCCACGTCCGCTAGCCAGATGTTGTATGTTTTCAGATCCCCATATCCCCAGAAAAGCAGGTTCAACACATCATCAGGAAGCGTTGAACCTTCGGTTGCATCTGGAACCAGCGCATCTGTGGAGAAGACGAAGTCAACCTTCAGGGGTAGATCGTTCAGCCTTGGAAGCATGTGCGTCGTTATTACTGGGAATTTTCCTTCGCCCCAGATCCTTGGCACTGCCTGAAGCAGGGGCATTGTGTACCCTGCCTTCCTGGCTAGCGACTTGACCAGGAAATGGTCGCTGGCACTCAGTTTCTCCTCATCTTCAAGAGCTTCTGATTTCCCCATCTCCTGCCTGACAAGGCCGAGCAGGTAGGTCCTGAAAAGCTTTGACTCGGAGCTCTTTGCCATGAATATGACCGGTATTCCCTTGGCGGAGGCCAGTTCCAGCATCTCCCCAAGAACTTTCATGTATTTCCTGCTGAATTCTCTGTATCCTTCTGCATTCAACGGCCTGAATTTCCTGAAGACCCTTCCCGTCAGGGAGCCGTCAACCAGGACATAATCAGGGCTTTCCTCCCTGAGCATCTCAATGATGCTGAGATGCTCCGAGTGTTCCATGAGCATTATTGTGAACTGCTGAAGGTCATCCCTTGATACAGAAATGACCTCCGAAATGAAACTTGGAAATATCTTCTTCCCAAGCACAGTATAGGCACGGATCAGTATGAGCTTCTTTCCGTTGTACAGTTCCCTTATGAATTCAGTGCTGTCCGTTGATGACACATTCTTGCCCACAACAGGCTCTGTTACGGGAGCCTCCAGGAAATTCCTCCTGAAAACCGGGCCGTATAGCTCCCTCCTCCAGGAATCCTCAGCCATTTCCAGGCTGTTTCTTATCTCATCCCTGTTTTCCCTTAGGAAATCCATGAAGAGGGTAAAGGTGTCTTTCATGCCTTAAAACAAGAGAACCCATCTTGTATTAAATTGTTCTTTTGCCACCCTGAAAATGAGAAAATTAGGCACTATGGCTTAATCGGGATGATTGTGAAGGTAAGCACAAACATAACTAGCCCTAAGACGCCAAGGGCAATCTGCCTCCCCTTGATAGGTGAATAATCGTCAAGCGCAGGCGGGTGCGTCAGCCCCATAATAACAACAAATATGGCAAGCAGCCACCATCCCTGGTAGAAATACCCGATTACAAACAGGAATGCAACGAAAATGTAGTCCACGATGGATGCTTTCTTCCCGAAGAGCCCTCTTACCACATGCCCTCCGTCAAGCTGGCCAACCGGGAGGAGATTCATTGCTGTTGCAAACATCCCGACCCATACTGCAAGGACCATGGGGAAAACTGGCTGGTTTGCCGATGTTGAGAGGTGAAGGAGACTGTATATTATTGGGAAGTTGATGGCCAGTGTGGTTGGGGCGTTGGGTATTGGGACAAACACATGGCTCAGGTATGATGCAACAAAGAGGAGCGGAAGTGCAGTCAGGAAGCCGAAAAGTGGGCCAGCTATGCCAATCTCCACCATTGCCCTCTTGTTTGGCACCGGATCCCTGAGGGATATAAAGGCTCCAAAGGTTCCAATTGTCACGGGAAATGGTATGAAGAATGGGAGAGAAGCCTTTACCTTGTGCCTCTTTGCAACGATGTAGTGGCCCGTCTCATGTATGCCAAGAATGAGCATCAGGGGAAGTGAAAAGAATATGAACCCATAGAACAGGCTGAGAAATTCGCTTGACCCAGGCTTGATGAAATAGCTGGCGTAAGTGGAGCCAACATATATTGTGGAAAGCAGGGTGAGGACCAGCATTATGATATTCACGTACACTCCGGAATATTTTGTCCTGACCCTTCTCGTAACCTCAAGGAAGTGTTCCCCGTTCTGGGACAGGTATGGGATGTAGCCCTTCGGGATTAATTCAATCCTAATCTTGTCAAATGCCTCAAAGAGGTTGGGGTTGTCGCTGTTGAAGTAATAGAACCTGACACTTAGGGGGTTTGCCTGTATGTCATAGGTATTAAGCTGGCTTGTTACTGCGTTAACAACGTACTGCAGGTCATCGCTCTGGACTCTGCCAACCTTACCTTGCTGTTCCATCTTGTCTCCTTATTTGTAGACTTTTCCCCAGTTTAACGGGAACTATTCACGTTTCATAGTTCCACTGACCCATGGGGAATTTTTCGTCTGTCGCTGATCGGGAGGTCATAGCCTGATGGCCCACCAGATGCTTAACCCGAGGCCCATGACTAAACGAGTTTTAGTCCCATGTCGTCATATATGTTCATGAATCACATATACTAATTTCTGGGACGGGATACATATTAGCTACAGGTTATAAGGTTTTACGCCTGTATAATTCAGATTTCATTAGCCGCAGACAGGCTTTCCCGGGGCTATAAAGCCCCAATACATTTACAGAAATAGGATTCATGGGGAATTTTCGGTTAAGATGTTTACTCGGCTCATTCACAGGGCACATGATATTAGTTTTGGTTCCTCAAAGAATAGTTCATAAAACCCATGGCATTATTCTATACATGAAGGCTTCAGACTACCTGTTTGACCACCAGGGCAGCATGATTGAGGACCTTGAGAAGCTGGTGAACATGGAGACCCCTTCCGGGAGCAAGATCCTGCTTGACAGGTGTGCGAAATTCCTTGAGGATTACTTCCGGGACAACATCACCTGCGAAGTGAAGGTTCTGGAAAACCAGCATGCAGGAAACAATCTGCTTGTGAGGTTCAACCAGGAGTCCAGCATGAAGCCAATACTTATTCTTGCCCATTATGACACTGTATTTCCTGAGGGGACTATTAAGAAAAGACCGTTCTCAGTTTCAGAAGACGGCGAAATGGCCCGTGGCCCCGGCATATTTGACATGAAGGCTGGCATTGTCCAGGGAGTCTGGGCCCTCAAGGCTCTGGAGAAGCATGGAAAACCACGGAGGCCCGTAACAATTGTTGTAACATCAGATGAGGAGGTTGGAAGCGACTCTTCAAGGAAGCTCATTGAAGGAATGGCAAAGGAATCTGAGGCTGTCCTTGTGCTTGAGCCATCCCTGAACGGCAACCTCAAGACAGAAAGGAAAGGAGTGGGGGATATTGACATCAGGATCATCGGCAGGCCTTCACATGCAGGGCTTGATCCATCAAAAGGGGCCAGTGCAATAACTGAGGCCGCAAGAATGGTACAGTTCCTTCAGGGTTTGAACAGGCCAGAAGCTGAGACAACAGTAAATGTTGGAACTATAAAGGGAGGAACAGCAAGAAATGTCATCCCCGGAGAAGCTTTCATGCAGGTCGACTTCAGGATCGTTACCGAGGATGAAGGCAATAGGATCATGAAGGAAGCCAGGAGTTACAGGCCGAAGGACAGCAGGGTGAAGATAGAGGTGAGCGGAGGAGTCAACCGGCCCCCAATGCGCAAGACAGAGGAGACAGGCAGGCTTTTTGCCCTTGCACAAAAGATCGGCATGGAATTCGAGAGGAATCTCATGGAAACTTCTGCAGGCGGAGGCAGTGACGGAAATTTCTGTGCTGCCCTTGGGATCCCCGTTCTTGATGGCCTTGGCGCCGTGGGCGATGATGCCCACTCCGAGCAGGAAGTGCTTGATGTAAATGAAATGCCGGTTCGGGCTGCAATACTGGAGAGGCTCCTGGAAGAGATCTAATCATTTTTTTCTTGAACTGACGGCCTCAAAGTGCTCTTCTTCCCTGTGAAGGTAAGAAGCCCCTTCCCTGATGATAAGCCCCACAAGCGGCCCAAAGGCAAACGCAACAATTGTTGCAAGCAGGATAAAAGAATAATAAGCCCACAGGGAAGTAAAGAGGGTTATGGCGGGGGAAGATGGAGGAAAGGGGGCCCCGTTTGTTGTGGTAACCATTGCGATGTAATAGAAGGCATTGATGAACGTTACATTCATTGAAATCTCGATCACAGCTGTGGCAACAAGTATGGAAGCGACAAAAATGCCCATTGTAATGAGGACTCTATTTGAGAGGGGGGATAGGGGGTGTTTTCTGTCCAGTAGGTCCCTGGCACGTAGACGGTTTGGCATTTTCCAACCATGTGATAGATTGTCTAAAAATTTTCTAGTGTCAGTGCCCGCGGAAAATAATAATACAGCCTTTGTATTATTCTGGCTTGCAGGGCTTGTGGTCTAGCGGTTATGACGTCGCTCTCACACAGCGGAGGTCACCGGTTCAAATCCGGTCAAGCCCATTAATATCCTTGGATTCTCATATTTTCACGTGTCTTTAAATCCGAAACACCGGATTAAGCCTTTTTTCGCTAATTGAATTTTGGAATGGGACTTCCATTTCAATTGGACTCGCTTAAGAATTTAAGCGAATCTCGACTAACACGCAGTGAATTACATAAGTATGATGATGCTAGTAATCTTTCGATACTCTCTTGTAATTTGCTAACAATAATTCCTTCTATACATAGCTGCACAAGTCCATAATCCCATTGTCATGAAAATAATGCCTTATCGATTTTAATTAAACAAAATGCATCAAATGGGATTATCTTGATATCTAATTTTGTCGAATAATTACAACAAAATTTATTATTTATTGTTTTAATTATAGTAATGTGTGTGAAAATTGTACATTCGTAAAAGGTGGTATGGCAATTTGCGATTGTGATTGCCCCACAAAAATTGCGCAAAACAAAGTGCTCATTGACTTCGAGAAGCATAGACTAAGATGCAAATCTTGTGGACATCAGCTAGGGATGCCAGAAAATGAATTCGACGAAATTGTTGCACAACATAACAAAGCTGGTAGAGTACAGAAGGGCTTACCTGGTTCAATGGATATTCAGATAGAGGACAAAAGCCTATAAGTGAGACTTGTGGTCCAATATACTCTCCTACCTTTCTTTTTTTAGTAATTTACATCGTAAATTGATCATATCAATGAATATTTTCTTTAGTCTGTGATGAACAGATTTGTCCCAGTTTGAACACTGAGGCTGCTGATTCTAATCAATAACAGACCCTATATTGAAAGCAATTGACTAACATGTTCGCAAATGTGATGGAAAAGGCCTTTTCACTTGCATATATTCCTTCTATGACCTAGAGATAGAACTACGATGACTTTCCTATTTTCCTCAATGTTCGCAATCACCCTGTAGTCGCCAATCCGCAGCTTGTACTCATTCCTGCCAACTAATCTGACAAAGTACCTGTGCGGATCACTTCTCGTGCTTTCTATCTTCTGGAAAATTCTCCTGGCCACAGGAATGTCTAGTGCCCGAAGCTGGAAAAGGGATTCCTCTGAATATTCAACTTCAAAGTCAGTCACTGGATTCCCAACTGCTTCTTTACTTCTTCCGTGGTGTGGGTTTTCTTCTCTTTCACATCAAGGAGCCCTCTAAGCAGGGAAGCCCTAAAATCCTCAGTGTAAACTCCTTCCTCATCTCCCTCAGGTATCAGTGACATGAGTGCA
>JAJZKS010000080.1 GCA_021850835.1 Thermoplasmata archaeon | reverse complement strand
TCGGAAACGCTGTCCACAATGGGAACCTTGTCCTGGAATTTGGTTCCGCCTTTGCCTGGGGAAGTGCCTGCAACTATTCTTGTTCCAAACTTAAGCATCTCTCCCGCGTGGAAAGAGCCCTGATGACCGGTTATTCCCTGTACTATTACCTTCGTGTTCTTATCTACCAAAACTGTCACTGTGCCTCACCTGCCACTTTTACTACTGCCTTTATTGCCTCCATCATTGTAGGGAACGAATCTATTCCGGCATCCTTGAGGATCTTTCTGCCCTCTTCCTCGTGAACTCCGCTGAGCCTCACAACAATTGGCTTTGTGATGCTGAATCTTTTCTTTGCCTCTACGATTCCGTTTGCCACTGTATCACCTTTTGTGACGCCGCCGAATATGTTTACCAGTATTGCCTTGGGGTTTGCCTTGAGCACAAGGTCAAACGCCTGTGCTACAATCTCAACATTATCCGTGCCTCCGAGGTCAAGGAAGTTTCTCGGCTTTCCCTTGTGGAGGGTAAGTGCATCCAGTGTCGCCATTGTAAGCCCAGCTCCATTGGCAATTACACCAATATTTCCATCCAGCTCAACAAAAGCATATCCTTTGGACTGGGCCTCCAGTTCAAGGGGCGTCTTCTCAGGGTCTGTGATGTTGATGTCCTTGTGCCTGAAGAATGAGTCACTGTCCATTACGACTTTTGCATCAGCCGCAATGAGCTGGCCTTCTGCAGTTTCCATGAGGGGGTTTATTTCAACAAGTTCACAGTCCTCCTCGGAAAATACCCTGTAAAGTTTCCCGAGGATGTCCCTGAACTGTGCCGCTATGTTCTTGTCGAGCTTCATGAACTTGGTTGCTTCCCGGCCTATGAAGTCCGAGTAGCCCAGAAGAGGGTCTATTTTTCTTGTGAAAATTTCAGAATGCGGGACTGATTCAATCTCTACACCGCCAGAGGCGCTTGCTATGAGCATTGGAGACCTTTCCGACCTGTTCAGCGCGAAACTGACATAATATTCCTTCTTAATGTTGACCATGTCCTCTACTAACACCTTGGTCACAGTGAGGCCCCTGATCTTTGCACCCAGGAGTTCCTCGGCAGCGCCCTTCAGTTCTGCCTGGCTTTTTGCAAACTTAATTCCGCCTGACTTGCCTCTTCCTCCGAGCAAAATTTGGGATTTGACAACGACAGGTTTCTTGTATTCCTTAACATCGGCTGATTTTTCTACCACATACCCTTCGGGAACAGGTATTCCATATTTCCTGAAAATCTCCTTTCCCATATATTCATAGAGATTCAAAGACTCACCAGCCTGCCATCGTAAGAAATTAAATAAACTTGTCCAGAAGTTATCGCCTCCCAGTCCGAATTAAGTCTCCGTAAGCAGTAATTGCAGCCCTACAGCCGTCACCTACCGCAGTTGCAATCTGGGCTTCGGTGCCCTTTGTTACATCGCCGGCAGCATAAATCCCTTCAATATTTGTCCTTCCCTTGCTGTCTGTGATCACGTAGCCCCTTTCATCCAGCGCAACACCCGAATTTTTCAGGAAAGCCGTCTGTGGTGCTAACCCAACGTATATGAAAACTCCATCTGCTTCTATGCCCTTCTCCTCTCCGGTTTTCCTATCCATGTACCTGACTGATGTAACTCTTTTCCCGTCCCCTGAAATCTCAGTAACCTGGGAGTTCGTGACATATGCCATTCCGTTCCTTTCAATGGCTTTCACATAAGCATCCTCGCACATATGCCTGTCCATGAATTCCAGAATTGCAGCGGTGGCTGCGTATTCATTCATGCTAATTGCAGCAATTGCCCCTGAATTTCCTCCTCCAATCACTACCACTTTCCTGTCCCGGTACAGGTATCCGTCACAGGTTGAGCAATATGAGACCCCTTTCCCAAAATACTCTTTTTCCCCTGGAACATTCAGTTGCTTGTGCGAAGTTCCTGTTGCAATAATCAGGACTTTTCCATAGAATTCCCCTTTGCCAGATTGTAAAACTATCTGCCCATCCTTTTTATCAACAGATGTTACTTCAGTATGCTCCATTATCTTCACATACTCCAGGGCATGTTGAGTGAACTTAGATGCCAGCTCAGAGCCTTTAATGGCCTTGAAGCCGAGATAATTCTCCACAAGAGGTGATTCGGCAGTAAGCCCTCCGGCAACAGACTTGTCAATTATCAGGGCAGTTAAACCAGATCGAGAAGAATATACTGCAGCCGATAGTCCTGCTGCGCCGGATCCTATGATCAGAACGTCAAAATTCCTGTCTCCTGTATCCCTTGAAACTCTAGAAAGGGTGAATTCCATAAAAAGAATAGAAAGTTGGTAAATTTAAAATTTAATTATATGGTGTTTGGGTGCCTACATGGGTGGCATTCCACCCATGCCTCCCATTCCGCCCATGCCACCCATGCCGCCAGGTGATTCGGAGGCACTGGACTTCCTGCTGGCAATAACATCGTCGATCCTAAGGATCATGGTCGAAACTTCAACTGCACTTTCCAGTGCGTGCTTCTTTACCCTGAGTGGGTCAACAACGCCGATCTTGGTCATGTCGCCAATGTCATTTGTATCAAAGTTAATGCCGTAGGTAGTGTGGCCTTTCTCATGTTCAGCCTTCAGCTGTATGAGGGTGTTGATCGGATCCATTCCCGCATTCTCCGCAAGGGTTCTGGGAATGATCTCAAGGGCCTTGGCAAAGGCTTCAATCGCGAGCTGCTCTCTTCCTCCAACTGTGTTTGCGAAGGACCTTATCTTCATAGCAAGCTCGGACTCTATTGCCCCTCCGCCTGGAAGGTACTTTCCATCTTCTTTTGTAAGGGCCACTACCCTGATTGCATCGTTGAGTGACCTTTCTATTTCTGAAATGACGTGTTCTGTCCCTCCCCTGATAAGAAGGCTGACAGCCTTGGGATTTGCTGCATCCGTGATGAAGGTCATCCTGTCGTCGCTGATCTTCTTTTCCTCGACCCTTCCGGCCTTTCCCAGTGAGTCCGCGGTGAGATCGTCAAGGTTTGTGACCATCTTGGCGCCCGTCGCCTTTGCGAGCTTCTCCATATCACTCTTCTTGACTCTTCTTACAGCGTATATGCCTTCCTTTGCAAGGTAGTGCTGTGCAATGTCGTCTATGCCTTTCTGGCAGAGTACAACGTTTGCGCCGCTCTTCTTGATCTTCTCAACCATGTTCTTGAATGTGTCTGATTCCTGGTTCAGGAAATCCTGAATCTTTGTAGGGTCAGATATCTGCACCTTAGCTTCGATCTCAGTTTTCTTGATTTCAAGGGCAGAGTCGATGAGGGCAATCTTTGCATCCTTAAGGATGGAGGGCATCTTTGCGTGGACCTTTTCCTTGTCAATGACAAGTCCATTGATGAACTGTGTATCGGAAACGCTTCCGCCGTTCTTCTTGTCGACCTTGATGTTTGCGGTGTCAACCACAACTCTTCCGTTCCTTTCCTCGGCTACGGCGTCAACAGCTTTTACAACGAGGTCGGAAAGGAAGTCGCTGGAAAGACTTGTGTTCTTGCCTGAAAGGGCTGTCATTGCGATTTTCTTAAGGGTCTTGTCGTCAGTGGCCTTCAGGGCTATCTTTTCCATATGTTCCTTTGCTTCATTGACAGCAAGCCTGTATCCATTGGTGATAACTGTTGAATGGACACCCTGCTCCAGAAGGGTCTCGGCCTGCTTAAGAAGCTCTCCGGCCATGATCACTGCTGAAGTTGTCCCGTCTCCAACTGCTGTGTCCTGAGATTTCGCAACCTCAACGATCATCTTTGCAGTTGGGTGTTCAACATCCATTTCCTTAAGTATAGTGGCGCCGTCATTGGAAATAATGATGTCTCCAATTGAATCAACCAGCATCTTGTCCATGCCCTTAGGTCCAAGTGTTGTCCTAATGGCATCTGCGATGGTCTTGGCTGCCTCTATGTTGTTCTTCTGAGCGTTTTTGCCCTGCTCACGGGAAGTGCCTTCTTTCAGCACCAATATTGGCATGTTTCCTGATAACATTTAGAGTTACACCTCGAGTTGTCGGATTAATATGTTCTTCAATATAAACTTTTTGAGACTACCCTTGTAAAGAAATCAGCTAAAATAAGGCTGATTTAATAGATCAAACCTTATTGCCTGAATCTAGGTTCCTGAGCCTCTTCTCCTTGCTCTGTTCTGATTTTAAACGGCCAAGGGCGTATTCCCCATGATCAACAAATTTCAGCAGGGGGGCGAGTGAGGGGTTGGCTTTTCCTATCTCCCTGTATATGCCTATGGCTATCCTCCTTAGGTCCGGATGAGCCTGGGGGGTGGACCTCAACTCGCAGAAGAAGGCAGCTTCCCTGAGATCCATGGCTGCAGATATCGGATACCGGTAAGCATAGGGAATAGCATATTGTGCAATCTGTTTTGAGCTATGACTTAGAATCTTCCTGTAAACCTCTGATGCCTGAGACATGAGGTTAATATATTCATCCATGAGATCAGATTCCTCAAAGAGCGGGGGCATGTCAAAGCCATACCTGTCAGAAAGCGGCTGCCTGTTTATGCTAATGAACCTGTGCCTCTGGAGGTCCCTGAAAGCGCCGTAATTGGTTGTTATCTGGAAAAGGTATGGCACGGATTCAAAAGCCCGATGCAATTTATGCCTTCTGTTTTTCCTCAAAGCCGCCATCCTTGTGACCAGGGAAGCCAGTTCCTTTTCTGGCATTGATGATAGGGAACTGCGCAAAGAAACCATGTCGCTATCCCCGCTTGAAAACGCAAATATGGAAAGGGAATTTATCAGAGCCTTTCTGTCATCGTCATGCTGGATCAACTCAACCTCTGGGAGTTTTCTTGCTTCAAGCTCCGGTAAGCTGATTGCCATGGATGATACATCCTTCCTGTACTGGATGAGTTCAATCCCGTGCTTTGAGACTGCCGAGTTTATCAGCTCCGGAAGTTCCTGTTCAAGTTCCACGTACATAGAATCGGCAATGCGGTTCGCCTCTGGAGTTCCAGCAGTCTTTAGCTTCTGGATGAGATTAATGAAAGCCCTTCCATTGCCGGATACACCAAGGTTTGTAAGGGTTGATGCGGGAAGCAGGAATCTCAGATCGTCCAGTGCTCTCGCCCTGACAGAGCTTGTGTATGACTTTTCTGCAGCCGCCCTTTCCTCTTCATCCAAATCAATAAGATACTGTGGGCCATGCCCGGTTTCATTGAAAACGATGGTTTCAATGGGATACTTCTCCCTGAAGAACTTCAGCGCGTTTTCATAATTATTGGCGTAGAAATCGAAAAGTGAATCGCACAGTACAGTATAATCATCCATGCAGCTCTCTGGAATGCCAGCTTTGGCCGGATCAAGGTAAAGGTATCTGCCCCCTACTTTCTTGTCGTATCTCACGTATCTAGATGATTTTTCAAGATAGGACAGCCCGACCCTAAGGTCTTCTATGTCCTTGGTCAGTATGTTGCTGATGTTCTGCACAGCCATCTGTGCGGTTACCAGTTCTGAAATAGATTCGTCCCCGTATTCGAGGAAAACTCTTTTGTAGAAATCCTTCCCTCTTGCAGCATTTCCCTCGAATTCCTTCCTGTAAACGTCCCTGATGTCAAGGCTTGCTGCCCTGCTGTATCTGGACAGAAGTGCTCCCCTGTCGATCATGCTATCTATCTTAACCAGGAAGACGTCCTTGTCATCGTTGGAAAACTGCATACAAAAATAGGATTTTAGTTTAGAAAAAAATGTTTGCTTTATTCCTTATCAGGAACAAAGTATACATCGGTCGGGCTAAATTTCTGGTTCCTCCGGAATCTGGCCTTCACCTTCATGCCGATCTTCAGGTCTTCAGCAGAGACTCCAACCATCCTTGCCATGAACAGGGAATCAACCCCTTCGAACTCAACCATTATGAGATGGAACGGCGTCTCCTTAAGGAATTCCTCGCTGCCGAAGTAGCAGGTGGTGTAAGTATGGACTTTCCCCTCATTGGGAAGCTGGAACCATTCTGTCTCGGAGCCGCATTGCATGCAGTGTGCCCGCGGGGTGGCATACTTGTAGCCGCATTTCTTGCATTTACTTCCCATGATTTTCTTCTGCCCCAGCGCCCTGAAGAACTCTGAATCCTGGGCATAGCTGTGGAGATAGTCGATTTCATAGTGTGACCTTACAATCAGGGGATCTACGCTATAAACCTGCGTTCCTTCCAGGGATTCAGGCATCTTTGCATTGGGATCAATCGTCATTTTGTCGCCTCCATTATAGTTACTGCAACATAAGTGCCGGTTCCTGCATGGCAGTGGGTAAGGCCAGTCTTTGCATTTGGAACCTGAAGGGCATCGTCCTTTAGGTGCTTCTTTATTGAATGTTGAAGCTGCCAGAAAGTGAACACTGCTTGCATTATTCCGGATGCCCCGATGGCATGGCCTGATGCCAGAAGGCCTCCCGAAGTGTTGACAGGGACCTTGCCATGGACATCAGCTTTCCCTTCTTCCACATAATGACCCCCTTCCCCGTACCTGCAGAGGCCGAGGTCCTCGTAAGTTTGGATTTCTGAAGATGTGAAGGAATCGTGAAGCTCGACCACATCAATCTCTTCCAGTGGATCGGTGATGCCAGCAGCCTGGTAAGCTTCTATTGCTGCGACTCTTCCTGCTCTGAAAGAATGCACGCCAGGATACTTGAGATTCCGGTAATCTGATTCCTTTTCGTTGGGCAGAAGAGGGACCTTTCCAAACGGCCTGTCAGAAAGCCTCATGGCGTCAGTGCCTCCGCCAACGCTTTTTATGAGCACAGGATTGTCACACATCTCGAATGCCTTCTTCTCATTTGCAAGGATGGCAACAGCGGCACCATCTGACATTGTGCAGGAATCCAGCCTTGTGAGTGGATATGAAACCATAGGTGAATTTCTCACATCTTCCACTGTTAGCTTCATAGGGCTCTGTGAATACGGATTATGTATTGCATTCCCATGGTTCTTGATTGATACCTTTGCAAGCTGTTCCACAGTTGTTCCGAATTCATGCATGTGCCTCACAGCCATCATCGCATAG
Organism: Thermoplasmata archaeon; assembly: GCA_021850835.1. Next base: position 563 of record JAJZKS010000080.1, on the reverse strand, counting down.
TATCCTGTATAGAAGCCCCCAACGGGATAGTCAAAATTCATGTCGCTAGCCAGGGCAATGAATTCGTTGCCCTTCCATGTTTCCACATGGGACATTGTTTCAAAGCCCATGACCGCACAGGAGTCCAATCTTCCGGATGCAACTTCCTCGATTCCTGTCTGGAACCCCATGCCACCAGTCGAACCGCCAGCTTCAATTCTCTTGCTTGGTTTGGGGGAGAGCCCCACATACTCATGCGCCATGATGCCTGCCATAGCCTGCCTCTGGAAATGGTCTGAAAAATAGGCAGTGACGGAACCGTCAATGTCAGCGATGGACATATTGACATCGTTGAGGGCATAGTCGAAGGCTTCCTTTACTAGGTAGCGGAAATCCTTCCTGGTGTTTGCCTTTGCAAACTTGGTAACTCCTCCAGTTACCATGTACACATCCTGTCCCTTGAATTTCATAAACGTCCACTTGGCAATTGGAATTGTTTTTATTAAGTTTGGTTGTTCAAAATTTTAGTATTTATAAGGAAATAACAGTGGAATATTAGGGAAAGCTGATGTCCATGGCAAGGT
>JAJZKS010000079.1 GCA_021850835.1 Thermoplasmata archaeon | reverse complement strand
GTTCTCAATGAGCCCCTCGATAAGGGGTTCAAGGTCATCCTGGTCATTTCCTGAACTTAACTTCTTTTTTCCTTCTGTTTTCTCTACCATAGTTTACACCATCCCTCTTACAATTGTGGAGAAGTACGTGTCATTGGACGTCCACCTGAGCATGAAATCGCCCTTGTTCTCGGTTATAGCCTTAATTCTGGTTTCAGCGGTTCCAAGATATGTGAAAGCCCTGTCCTTTCCTGTGATGTTGATCTGAGGAGCGACTGACGTGTATTGGTCGTCTGAAAGACCGCCAACGGCATCTGCGATAATCCTCGATGCAACAAAAGAAGCCTCGAGATACCCTGAAGTAGCAAGTTTGCTCTCAAAGAGATTGTTTGAGTCTCCAACAGCATAGGCTGTTCCATTGCCTTTCACAGTAAGTGTCTTGGGATCTACTTCTATATATCCCGTGTCCCCTGCAAGTCCGGACTGAGTCATGGCTTGCTGTCCCTTATGCGGTGGGACAAGAACAAGCAGATTGTACTTGAACTTGGATTCATCAGCTGCATTTACTTCCTTGTTCTTCTGGTTCACTGAGGCGACAGTCACATTGGGGTGGAATTCAATCTTCTTTTCCTGAAGTTTATCCCTGATAAATCCTGTAAGGTTTGAATCGGTCCCTATATTTTCCGATGGTGCAAGATATGTAATCTCCGTCTTCTCTCTCAGCCCCTTTGCTGTCAGGAACGAATCAAGGAGAAATGCAAACTCATAAAGTGCCTGAGGGTACTGGATTGTTGTACCTGTACTGCCAATGACAACATTTCCTCCCTGAAATCCCTTGAGGGTTTCCCTTAGCTCAAGGGCCTTCTGAAGATCGTAAAAATGCTTTGCTTCCCCACTGTATCCGGGAATTTCCTCTGGCGCATACCTGTTACCAGTGGCAATTACGAGGTAATCAGCCATATAGCTCTTCCCTGACTTCAGGAATACAATGTGTTCTTCCGAATTTACCCTGATAACTTCATCATGGATATACTGGATCCCGCCATTTAGAAGAAACTCAACTGGCTTGACGCTTTTTCTGTAATTCTTATAGCCAAATGGAATGAATAGGCCATCAGGCTTGTAAAAATGCCTTGTAGTATTGCCTACCACCAATATTTCAAGTTCCTTTTCTGTTGCGTGGAATCTCAGTTTGTTGGCTGCTACAAGCCCTGATGGGCCGTCGCCAATCACTATAACTCTTTTAGCAACTACCATATTAATCACTCTTTCAAATATCCGTGAATATGTTTCCATAGCCTGAAATCCAGGATCCAAATTGGTTTCCCGATGTGCGATAACTGGTTGGCGACCCTGCTGCGGTCACAATCTCATGGTTGTAATTCAGGCTAATCCGCACTGCAAATCATCGTTACTTGTTATTAGAATTTTTTTGTTAACCTTTGAATTAATACGGGCTGGCAAGTCTCCTGAAAATGAAAATCATATTGCAACCCATTATCCAAATGGAAAGAATAAATAGTTATCTAACATAAACCTCCATGGACTCCCAGCTAAGGGTTCTCAGCAAGGAAAAGAACACAATAACCCTTGAGATGCTCAATTACGACAACACAATTCTCAGGCCACTAATAGATGAAATTCTGAAAGATGAGCAGGTAGAAGAGACAAGATACTACATAAAGCACCCGATTATTGACAATCCGGAAATATTTGTAAAGGTAAAGACCGGCAAGCCCCAGGCTGCTGTCAAGAGATCTATCAAGAGGCTCAGCAAGGTGTATGAAAACCTTGATGCGGATCTCACAAAAGAGCAGAAAAGACTTGCGGAATCAAGCTAGTTAAATGGCAGGCACTTTTCTGGTGGAATTGCTCCAGGATATTCCTGAAGCACCCCAGTATGAACTCCAGTCTCTGAGCGAGACCGGTAATTTTGAAATTCTGAATAACTCTGGAGACTTTTTCCTTATCCACGGAGACTGGGGTAACCTCAAAAATGCAGCATATGTCAGGCGAGTTGTAAATGTCCTGTCCAGCGCCCCACAACTGGAAGGATTGGCGGCGCGTACCGTTCTCCCCGATGGTAAATTCTTTGTTCGATTCCAGGACAGCTCTGATTGCCATAATTCAGGCATAGAACCAAGCATTGGCGATATGCTGGGAGGGAAGGGCAGGGTATCATTCAGGAACCCAGATTTTGTGGTCAGGGTATACCATCTCGATAGGTGGTATGCTGGATTGGAGATATTCTCCGGAATAGGAAAGGAACTTCACGCGAGGAGAGCCCCAATGAGGCCGTTTTTCTCCCCTATATCAATAGATCCAAGGCATGCAAGATTTATGGTAAATATTACAGGCACAAAAGACGGAGAAACCATCCTGGACCCATTCTGCGGGACTGGAGGGATTCTACTTGAAGCTGGGCTGATGGGCAGGAGAGTAATGGGTAACGACTGGTCTCTCCAAATGGCAACTGGTGCAAAACTGAACCTCAAGTATTTTGGCGTGAGGGATTACCAAATAGGCAACGATGATTTTCTTAAAATGGATATCCGCGAACCCGTTGCTGCCATAGCAACCGACTTCCCTTATGGAAAGAATTCCCGCTTATCACAAAAGAATCTGGAACAGCTTTATGGTGACAGCTTTAAAAAATTCCATGCAATATTGACAGAAGGCAGAAGGGCGGTCGTAGTTGTTTCAGAAAGAAAACTACTTGATCTTGCGACAGATTATTTCCATATTGAGAAAGTCTTCCAGTTCCGGGTTCATCGTTCTTTAACAAGGTATTTCGCTGTGCTCAAGAGAAAGTAACACTTTGGTTACCTGCTGTATTTATATAGAAGAACAAATTTACTTGTGCAATGTCTGCCCAATCTTCGAAGAACAGCAAACTCAGGAATCCGCTGGCCGATGAAGCAGTCGCAAGCAGGGATAGAGCTCTGACTAGAGACCACTTGCGCCTGGTAAGGCTTGACAGGGAACTTACTGAAGCCAATGCACAGCTTGCACAGTACAAGGAACTATACCTGAGGCAGAGGGCAGAAATGGAGAACTATTCCAGGGCGGTGGAGAGAGAAAAAACTCTCATATCAAAGAATGCCAGCAGGAATGTGATAAAAGATCTGCTGCCACTTCTGGATTCTTTTGATTCTGCAATAAGAGCATCAAGGGGAGATGGAAACATCATCGCAATGCACACCCAGCTCATGAAAATCCTTTCTGCATATGGATTTAGTTCCATGGATGCAAAGGGCAAAAAATTTGATCCTTATCAGCATGAGGTCATTGCAGTGAACCAGTCAAATGAAGATGGAATAGTTCTTGAAGAAGTTCAGAAAGGCTATAAGTTGAATGAAGAAATTATCAGAACATCAAAAGTCATAGTTGGAAAAAAAGGTGAATAAGAATGTCAAAGATCATTGGTATTGATTTGGGAACAAGTAACTCGGCTGCAGCAGTTGTCATTTCGGGGAAACCAACAGTAATCCCAAGTGCAGAAGGCGTTTCTATAGGGGGAAAGGCATTTCCAAGCTACGTCGCCTTCACAAAGGAAGGGGATCTCCTGGTGGGTGAACCCGCAAAGAGACAGGCACTCCTCAATCCGGAAGGGACAATCTACGCTGCTAAGAGGAAGATGGGAACCGACCACAAGTTCAAGGTCAAGGACAAGGAATACACGCCTCAACAGATATCAGCATTCATACTCCAGAAGATAAAGAGAGATGCTGAGGCCTTCCTTGGTGAAGAAGTGAAGGAAGCTGTAATTACAGTGCCGGCTTACTTCGACGACAACCAGAGGCAGGCGACAAAAGATGCCGGGCTCATAGCTGGCCTAGAAGTAAAGAGAATTATAAACGAACCTACCGCAGCCTCCCTTGCATACGGGATTGACAAGCTCAACGAATCCCAGAAAATTCTGGTTTTCGACCTTGGGGGCGGAACCCTTGATGTGACAATAATGGACTTTGGCGAAGGAGTTTTTGAAGTTGTATCAACTTCCGGAGACACTCACCTTGGTGGAACAGACATGGATGAGTCAATAATCAAGTACCTCCTCGACGACTTCAAGAGCAAGGAGGGCGTGGACCTCTCAAAAGACAAGAATGCATACATCAGGCTCAAGGATGCGGCGGAAAAGGCAAAGATTGAACTCTCTTCAACAACAACCACTGAGATAAACCTGCCTTACATTACAGCAACCCAAGATGGGCCGAAGCACCTGCAGCTTACTATGAGCCGGTCTAAGCTTGAAGAACTCATTAACCCAATCGTTGAAAGATGCAAGGCCCCTGTAGAGAATGCACTCAAGGGAGGGAAGCTCTCTAAGGGAGACGTAACCAAGATTATACTCGTTGGAGGACCCACTAGAATACCATTGGTGAGGAAATTTGTCGAAGACTTCTTCGGAAGAAAAGTTGAAGGGGGCGTTGACCCAATGGAGTGTGTTGCCATCGGTGCTTCAATACAGGGCGCAGTTCTTGCCGGTGAAATTAAGGACATTGTGCTTCTTGATGTAACTCCGCTTACTCTGGGAATTGAAACATTAGGTGGAGTGGCGACCCCACTTATACAGGCAAATACTACAATTCCCACAAAGAAATCACAGATATTCACCACTGCCGGAGACATGCAGACAGCTGTGACAATACACGTAGTGCAGGGGGAGAGAGCCATGGCCGCTGATAACGTTTCGCTGGGGATGTTCAATCTTGTTGGAATTCCTCCTGCACCAAGGGGCATTCCTCAGATAGAGGTTACCTTTGATATCGATGCAAACGGGATCCTGAACGTATCAGCAACCGACAAGGGATCAGGAAAGAAGCAGAGCATTTCCATAACAGCATCAACGAAGCTGTCCCAGGAAGAGATAGACAAGATGAAAAAGCAGGCCGAGGAATTTGCAGAGCAGGACAAGAAGAAAAAGGAGGAAGTTGAAAAATTCAATGCTGCTGAGACACTTGCCTATACCGTTGAATCTACCCTGAACGATGCAGGGGACAAAGTGGATGAGGGCACGAAGAAAGAAGTGAAGGACAAGGTCAAGGAACTCAAGGAAGCAGTGACCGCCAAGGATCTGGCAAAAGTTGAGGCTCTGACTGAAGAATTATCTAAGAAGATACAGGAAATCGGCGCAAAGATGTATCAGGGACAGCCTGGGGAGCAACAGACCTCCCAGGGTGAGCAACAGCAAGCCCAGGGTGACAAGCAGGACAATGAACAGACTGTGGACGCGGACTTCAAGGAAAATTAATCTGGCGGGGACCAGATAATAAATGGCCAAGGACTACTACGAGACTCTGGGGGTAGCAAGAAGTGCTACCCAGGACGAAATCAAAAGAGCATTCAGGGGTCTTGCAAGAAAATACCATCCAGATGCAAACCCGGACAATAAGGATGCAGCTGAAGCCAAATTCAAGGAAATTAGCGAAGCCTACGAAGTGCTCTCCGATGAAAGCAAGAGGAGAATGTACGATCAGACCGGGAGAGTCGATTTCGGTTCAGGAAGATCTGATTTCACATGGCAGGACTTCTCACATTTCAACGATTTCAGCGACCTCGGTGATGTCTTCAGGAATATTTTTGGCGGAAATTTCGGGTTCGGGGGCTCTTCTGATTTTGCATCAGGATTCGGAAGGCAGGAAGAAAACCTCGATCTCGTCACCAATCTCAGGGTAACACTGGAAGATACATACTATGGCTCCTCAAAAAATATAAAATACAGGCGCAATGAAATATGTACACATTGCAAAGGTACAGGTTCTGACGACGGGAAGCTCAACACATGTTCAGCCTGCAATGGAACTGGCCAGCAGCGGGTTGTTCAGGGACAGGGTTTCTTCAGGATGGTTTCCGTTACTGTGTGTAACACTTGCGGAGGCAGAGGGAAGATTCCAAGCAAGCCATGCACTACCTGTAGAGGCGCAGGATCAGTTCCGGTTACAGAAAACCTGGAAATCCAGATCCCGAAGGGCTCTCCGGATCATCTTAGGCTCAGGGTGAAAGGCAAGGGGCAGTCAAACATGGGAAGGACGGGGGACTTATTTGTAATCCTGAATATCCAGGAACCAAATGGTATGAGGAGGATGAATGATGATATTTACCTCCAGTCCGAGGTTAGTTTCCCGGAAGCTGCGCTTGGTGCAGAGAAGGAAATTTCACTCTTCAAAGAGAAACTGACACTCAAAATTCCTCCTGGAACTCAACCTGGTGAAATCTTAAGGATCAAGAATGCAGGGATTCCTCATGTAAATGGGCATGGCTCCGGAGATGTACTTATTGAGACTAAAGTAGTGGTCCCAAAACACCTCTCCCCTTCGCAAAAGGAGCTCATTGCAAAACTTGAAGAGGAAAGCGGCAAGAAGCACTCCTGGTTCAAATAAGGGGCTTTTTCCTCCTCATTGCTATTCTAATTGTCAAAATTTGGCAGGCAAAGTATGAATCAGGCTCATGAGACCGAAACTTATAAATTGGCTTAAACCAATATTTGCCCATGAAATTCCTTGTCGCCTTCGACAATTCTGATGGTGCAAAGAAAGCCCTCAAATTTGCTATGAAGTTTAAGGGCATATCAGATGAGTACATAATTTGCTACATTTCACCCTTGGTAATGGGCGCTGGGCCCAACTTTGATGCATACGTACCACCTTCCCTATATAAGAAGAGCGACGAAACATCAGATGTAGTACTGAATGCAGCCAAGGAGCTGATAGAAAAGGAGAATGTCAATGCCACTTTCTTGAAACTTGATGCCCCTGGTGAGCAGATAGCCCGGGCAATGGCAAATCAGGCAAAGGAACGGGGAGTTGATATTATAATAACGGGAACGAGGAAACTTTCGGGCTTCAGCAAGATGCTCCTTGGTTCGGTGAGTTCTGAAGTGGTAAAACTGAGCACTGTTCCTGTTCTAGTTGTTCCTCCGGAATAACTGGCAAGATTTTTATAAGGACTACGTATTTCTGGACACCTATGGGAAGCATAAGACCATCGAATATCAAGAGAATCGCAATTGAACTGGTAGAAAAGAACCAGGGAACATTCAACGTGAACTTTGAAAAGAACAGGGAAATACTGAAAACCTCCCTTTCAGGTGTCTCCAAGAAAACGCTTAACCTCATCGCCGGATATGTTACAAGATATGTGTTGAAGAAACAGTCCAGGCTCAAGAAGGAGATCGAGGAAGGCACTGTGGCCCCTCCAGCCGCCTGATTCTTACCTTATATCAGCAACAAACATATTATCAATTCAAGGCATCAGGCATAGTGATTTCATGAAAAAGGTCTATGTCATTGCTGCTAAGAGGACTCCCATTGGAAAGTTCGGGAAGTCACTTTCAACACTAAGTGCACCTCAGCTTGGTGCCCATGTTATCAGGCAAATAGTTCAGGAGATTCAACTCCCGACGCAGTCGGTTGAGGAAGTGATCATGGGAAATGTTATCCAGGCAGGTGTGGGCCAGAACCCTGCAGGACAGGCATCAACCCTAGCCGGGCTTCCTGATGATGCCGTAAAGTACACAGTGAACACAGTGTGCGCTTCTGGCATGCTGGCCGTAGAAAACGCATCAAGGGAAATAATGCTTGGAGAGCGTGACCTGATTATTGCCGGGGGAATGGAGTGCATGAGCAATACTCCCCTGCTGATGCCTTCAACAGCAAGGTGGGGCGTACGACAGTTACTTGACAAAGAACTGAAAATGCAGGATGTTTCGTCGC
>JAJZKS010000078.1 GCA_021850835.1 Thermoplasmata archaeon | reverse complement strand
GGCTGTTGTCCGGCAGGTTAACTAGATTGAATGTGTCTCCCCCTGCCTTAAGGAACATGTCCACCGCTTCAAGAAATCTCCCTTTTGGGTTCAAGTGCATGTGGTTGTCAAAAATTATGTATTCATGGGCGGAGTCTTTCAATGGCAAATCAGTCCACCCCTATTAACAGGTATCCAAAACTTGGATCGGGGGTCAATTCACCCGCTCCCCAAGGAATGGAAGGAATACAATTAGGAGCCTGCTGAAATGCTGCCTGTCTTCAGTGTCTACAGGGATTGTCGAAAGGGAATTATCCAATGCTTTTACTGCAGGTGCAATTGACTCACTGCCTTTTCTACTGAGGAGGGAATATGTCGTGCACCACGGCATTTCCTTGGTAAGCCAATCTTTCAGTTTAGCTGCTTCATCATCACTGGAATGGGCAAACCTGTTTGCTGCCATGTTCAGCATCATTGAATAGCCCAGCAAAACAGAACTGAGCAGACTCCTGATTTCATCAGGGGACTTGCTTTTGAGGACTTCTCCCCACTGCTCATAATCAGTAGCCTTGAATAGTTCTTCGTTAAGGGAATAGAATTTCTCGACGTAGTTCTTTTTTGGGATTACTTCAGGTTCATTGAGTATGCCATCCTCAAGAAGTTGTGAAACAAAATGGTACAGGTTTGATCTGCTCACACTGATAAACTGGGACATCTGGGTAACGGTCATTTTCCCTTGTTCTGCCAGGAGAACTATAATGCTGAATTTTGTGGGATTGCGGTAAGAATTGGCCAGAGCCTCAAACTTATTGTCCTGTTCCATGACAGTGAAGTTAATATAGTAATTTAGTTTTTACGTATAAATGAGGTTTATACGAATAAATATTACTTATGCGTTTGGCATAGGGTTAAGGAATTGCCTTTTGAATTCTATTCCATGGAATTCAGGGTCTGATGACAGGATACTGGAAGGGCAAGAGGTCCCGGGCCGGAAAAGGTCTGATCTATTAAATTCTAATTTTAGCAACAGCACATCAATTGGGGGTCAGTGAACTGGCGGCCGAATTAGAAAAACCTAAAGTCGTTAAGAGCCCTTTTTCCAGAAATTACAGGCTCATCGTTTACAATAGCGCTATTTCAAGGGCAGGCACTTCCGGGTTCCAGCTCGCAATACTCTGGATCGCGCTCTTATTGACCAAGTCTCCTGTTCTGGCCGGTTTCGCGGATGGCATGTCTGCCCTTCCCCTGATGTTGAGTTTTGTATTTGGCGCCATTGTTGACAGGTTAGTCAGCAAACGGGCCCTGGCAATTGTAATATCAACCCTCAGGGCTTTTTCAATTCTTGCCCTGTTTGTCGCCATCTCATACAGCAGCCTTATTCTGGAAGTTCTTTCCATCTACTTTGTTGCTTTTGTCATCGGAATGTCTACGGACGTGCTGAATTCCATCAGGTCAAGCTGGACGAAGCAGTTCATGGAAGAGTCGCAATACCAGTCAGGAGTGTCGTTGTTGCAGAGCATAACCGCTGTTGCAGAGGCAGTTGGTTATGCCATTTCCGGGTTGCTCATACTACTGGGCCTGCAGTTCGCAATTTACAGTTTTTCACTCATATTCGCTGTCTCCATAGCACCGTTAATTCTCATAAAGGGTGAAAAGACTCAAAATACTGCACAGGAAAAGGATGTTAAAACATCTGTAAGAGAAGGCATGAAGTTTATTTTCGGAGACACGAGGATGAGGGCTATGGTCATTATTATCATGGCTACCAACCTCACAATTGGAACCGTAGGTATCTTTGTCGTTTATCTAGTTGAAGTGCATTTCAGGCTATCTGCAATATACTACACTTCCATGGCGCTCAGTGTCACCATAGGAATAATTGCCGGCTCTGTGATTGGATCCAAAGCCAAGGGAAAGGTTGGGCATTATTCCATTGGCACCATCTTCCCAATAGCACTGCTCCTCTTTGCCATAGGAAACCTCAGTTCAGTTTATCCTGACTACGCGGCCATACTGGTAATAGGTATTCTCGTGGGCGTGGTAAATGTTGTTGTAAACACCGCCGTGATGAGGATTGTAGGCCAGGAAATGATGGGAAGGATATCAGGTGCATTCAACACTTTTGGCATCAGCATAACATTTGTATCAGGTGCTATAGGCGGCACACTCATTCAACTGCTTACAATGCGAGGGGCGTTTATTCTTATCAGTGTAATTCTGGGGGCAGTTTCGTTCATACCACTGTTCTTCAGGGATTATTACAATCTAATGGTTGAAGATACCGGGAAGGTTCCAAACACCTTCTCCTGAACATGATTTGAAAAGGAATGCTCTCGGAAGATGATATTAAATCTTGGAAATCCTTAAGTGCTGATGGCTCTAAATACCACTCCAACGAAATATCTCCTGAATATAAAATTGAGAAAACCTTTATAATTGGTGTAGCTTATGGAAGCCAAGGTGAATTAGATGCAGCAGGGCCAAATGGCTTACGATAGGGCTATAACCGTTTTTTCTCCAGACGGAAGGCTCTTTCAGGTTGAATATGCAAGAGAGGCTATAAAGAAAGGATCAACAGCCCTCGGCATACGATTCAAAAATGGCGTTGTACTCATTTCTGACAAGAAAGTAAGAAGCAGGTTGGTAGAGCAGAACTCAATGGAAAAGATCCAGCTTATCGACGACTACGTTGCTACGGTGACATCTGGCCTTGTGGCCGATGCCAGAATTCTAATCGATCTGGCGAGAATTTCTGTTCAGCAGGAAAAGATTACCTATGGGTCACTTGTGAACATAGAGAATCTTGTCAAGAAGGTCGCAGACCAGATGCAGCAGTATACCCAGTATGGCGGTGTCAGGCCTTATGGTGTTGCCATGATAATCGCAGGGTTCGACAGCATCGGTCCCAGGCTCTTTGATTGCGATCCCGCTGGAACCATTAATGAATACAAGGCAGTTGTGATCGGGGAATTCAGGAACCAGGTTCTTGAGACCCTTGAGAAAGAATATAAGGAAGACCTGTCAGAAAAAGATGCAATTGCACTTGGAATCAAGGCGTTGAAACACGCCTATGAAGACCCCTCAGAATTCAAGGTACCAGAAGTTGCTTCAATAGTCGAGGGAAACAAATTCAAAGTTCTTACAAAAGAAGAAACCGAAAAGCTGATGCAGTAAATTTCGCTGAATCAGCGAATCCAATATTTTTTTATCAATAGTGTTTATTTCCGTTATATGGTCCGAGTTGAAGACGCCATAGTTGCCAGGCTGGAATCCCATGGACACAAGTTTGAGATTTTCCTTGATCCCGAAGCGGCAGACCGCATAAAGGAAAAGGGAACTGTTGATCTGGTAAACGATGTGGCCCTTGACGAAATTTATAAGGACGCCAGGAAAGGGGAGAAGGCAGGGGAAGACTCTCTCAAGGAAGTATTCAAGACCACGGACATCTCTGAAATCATTGTTGAAATTGTTAGAAAGGGCCAGATTCAGCTTACCACAGATCAGCGCCACCAGATGACAGAACGGAAGAGGAAGCAGGTTATCGACACAATTGCAAGGGAATCAATCAATCCCCAGACCAATACTCCGCACCCGCCTGCAAGGATTTCACAGGCAATCGATGAGGCAAAAGTGCACATAGACCCATTCAAGAGCGTCAGCGAGCAGGTCCAGATTGTTCTCAAGGCAATCAAGCCGCTCCTTCCAATCAGGATGGAGAAAACAAAACTTGCCGTGAGACTGACAGGAGATGCATACGGGAAAGTCTATGGCGAAATTGTAAGGGAGGGATACCTCATGAAGGAAGAATGGTCCAAGGACGGTTCATGGATAGGTCTCCTGGAGGTTCCTGCTGGCATGGCCAGCGACATAATGGGCGCTTTGAGCAGGAGAGGCCAGGACAATATTGAAATTAAAGTGGTGAAAGGAAAGTAACAGCTCCACAGTTTTCCATCTAGATTTTTATTTCTCCCCCCCTCTTTTGGAAAATGCCATTCATATTGTATGTTACCTTATCTCTGCCAAGGCACTTCAGGGTATACGGAAAGACTAAATATTGCTTAAATATGGAATGGCGAGAAGAGAAAGTATATCAAGCCAGATTCCTCAAACAGCAAGAGGGAAGTGGTTACCGGAGAAATCTTGTATAACTCCGAACATTGAAACACTGTTCAAATAGCGACAGGGGAATTGATGCTTGAGATTTCAAAGGTGAAGAAATGGCAGAAACAAAACAGATAGTTATGCCGGGAGACCTCCTGGACACTAGCCAGGGCAAACCCAGGAACGGAACATACAAGTGCGGTGAAAACCAGTTCTGCTCATCATATTTCGGCATAGTACAGGTAAGCGACCAGTTCCTAGACGTAGTCCCGTTTACAGGGCCATATTATCCGAGAAGGGGAGACAAGGTTATTGGAAAGGTTATTGAAGTAGGGCCGTCGATGTGGGTAGTTGACATAAACTCTCCTTACAGCACATTGCTCCACATGAATGACACACCGTGGAGGACACAGTCTGGGGACATTAAGAAATATCTTGGGCCTGGAGATTACGTTTACGCCAAAGTGATGTCACTCAACGAGATCAAGGAAAGCTGGATCACTTTGAAGGATGTAGGGCTGAGGAAGCTAGAGGGAGGGCACATCACATCCGTCCCGGCGCCCAAAGTCCCGAGAATCATTGGCAAAGGCGGTTCTATGGTCAACATGATCAAGGACGCTACAGAAACCAGGATCGTTGTGGGCCAGAACGGGCTCATATGGATCGACGGCACCCCGGAGAATGTAATGATTGCCATCAAGGCAGTCAAGATGGTGGAGATGGAAGCCCATACAACTGGGTTGACAGACAGGATACAGAGTTATCTTAAGGAATTAAAAGGTGAATAAAATTGGGAACAGCTAGCGATATTAAGCTAATCGACGAGAACGGGCTGAGAATTGACGGCAGGTCGCCAACAGAGCTCAGACCAATAAAGATTGAAACAGATGTGCTGGACAGGGCAGACGGATCAGCTTACATTGAATGGGGCGGCAACAAAATATTGGTTGCAGTTTACGGACCGAGGGAAGCTTACCCGAAACACACGCAGGATATTGAGAAAGCCATAATCAAGGCAAGGTACAACATGGCTGCCTTCTCAGTTGATGAGAGGAAGAGGCCGGGACCTGACAGAAGATCAGTGGAGATTTCCAAGGTTATTTCAGAAGCACTGTCCAACGCAGTGATGGTGGAGCAGTTCCCAAGGGCGCAGATTGATGTCTTCATAGAGGTGCTCCAGGCCGATGCGGGAACTAGAATTGCAGGCCTCACCGCAGCTTCAGTTGCACTTGCATCAGCTGGAATCCCAATGAGGGATCTTGTTGTGGGATGCACCGCAGGGAAAATTGACGGCCAGATAGTCCTGGACCTGGGCAAGGAAGAAGATAACTTTGGGCAGGCAGATCTCCCAATGGGAATACTTGCTAAATCAGGAAAGGTAGTCCTCATTCAGATGGATGGAGACCTTTCTCTGGAAGAATTTGACAAGGCTACTGAGATGATACTTGACGCGATAAAGAGGATCAACGAAATTCAGAGGCAGGCCCTTGCCGGCAAATTTATTTCACTAGCACTTGAAAGGGGTGGTGAGTAATGCCGAGAGATGAGGCAGGCGTACTGTCAGAAATAAAGAGAGATTACATAATAAGGAAGCTAAAGGAAGGAAAGAGGGACGACGGAAGAGGTCTCAATGAGTTCAGGGAAATTACAATCCAGACAAATTATATCCCAAGGGCAGCGGGATCAGCATTTGTAAAACTTGGCAGAACCAAAATAGTTGCTGGCATTAAGATTGAGTCTGGAGAGCCGTTCCCGGACACTCCAAACCAGGGGGTCCTCACCACGAATGTGGAACTTCTCCCAATGGCTTTTCCCACATTTGAAGCCGGCCCCCCAAATGAAACTTCAATCGAGATTGCAAGAGTAGTTGACAGGGGGATCAGGGAAAGCAAGATGATTGAGCTCGAGAAGCTGGTCATAGAACCGGCAAAGAAGGTATACATTGTTTTCGTTGACATCAATGTCATAGATTATGATGGCAACCTCATCGACGCCTGCACAATGGGTGTACTTTCTGCACTTAAGACAGCAATTGTGCCAGGTTCCAAGGAGGGCGGAAAAGATTTCGCACTTCCCATCAGGAACTTCCCAGTCTCCGTTACAATGGTAAAGATCGGCGATGAGATCATAGTAGATCCATCTGTGGAAGAGGAACAGCTTTCCTCAGCCAGGATCACAGTATCCATGAGCGAGGAAGGCCACATCAGGGCAATGCAGAAGGGAGATTCAGGTTCCTTCACTCTCGATGAAATCCGAAAAGCTATAAAGATATCAAGCGATACAGGGAAACTAATCCGCGAAAAATATCTTCAGTGATTAATATGTCCAAGAGAACAGTTAAGGTAGGCGCCGCTGGCAGGTTCGGACCAAGGTACGGGGTCACTGTCAGGAAGACATGGAATGAAATTTACAAACAGAAGATTGCATACTATACCTGCCCTTCTTGCAAGAAGAAGAAAGTCAAGAGAGTTGCCGCGGGAATTTGGGAATGCAGGCACTGCCAGCACAAGTTCGCAGGCGGGTCATACACTCCTGAGCTTAGCAGGGTAGTGGTACAGGCAGAGGAAGCGCAAAATGTATAAGTGCATAAGATGCGGAAGGCCTCTTGAAAAATCCTTTGGAACAGCAGAAATTGAATGTGAATGCGGCTCCAGGGTTTTCATCAAGGAAAGACCCGGAATTGAAAAAGTAATTCTCGCAAGATAATGAACGCAGAGACCCCTCAGGCACCGCACGCCTCTAAGGTGTGCGAGCGCTGCATAGGCCGTGCTTTTGCCAATGTTGGCACTGGTATTGCAAACCCTGAGAGGGGACGCAATTTTTTACAAAACATAGAAAATGAGCCGAAGCTCTCACATATAGAAGTGGTGGGAGAAGAGTCGTGCCAGATATGCCAGGGTGTTTTCCAGAGGCTGGATGCTTATTTCCAGGAATTCATTGAGCAGGCACGTGGTATTGAATTTAACACTTATCTCGTAGGCTCAAGGTTCCCGAAGAAGACGATTGAAATGGACGAGTCCTTTCAGAAGGAGCTTGGCAGCGGACAAGGAGAGCCCATTAAGAGAGAATTCAACCGCGAGTTTGGAAAGGTCATATGGGCTGGAACAGGCAAGGAAGCAGAGTTTTCAGAACCTGATCTTAACATTGTTGTAGACATCAATTATGACTCTTTTCAACTAATTACAAGGAGTATCTTCGTCTATGGCCTCTACAGGAAAATGAGAAGGGACATCCCTCAGACAAGATGGATACACAGAAAGGACATGAGCACATCCATAGAGACCTTGATCGGGGACATTCTTATGCCAATGGTTCAGGGAAGGAACTATTTCCTCCACGGCGCAGGAAGGGAGGACGTTGATGTCCAGATGCTGGGCAATGGAAGAGAGTTCATCATGGAAGTATCAGAGCCTAGGATTCGCACATTCTCTTTAGAAGATCTAGAGAAGAGGGTCAGCAATTCAGGGGAAGGAGTTGAGATTTTTCAATTAAGGATTTCAAAGAAGGAAGAAGTCGCAAGGCTCAAGGGTGCTGCAAATGATAAAACCTATCTTATCAGGGTAAAGGCCCCAGCAGACATAGAACGGGAAAGAATGGTGGAAGCTGCGGGGAAATTG
>JAJZKS010000077.1 GCA_021850835.1 Thermoplasmata archaeon | reverse complement strand
TTGTTGTATGTAACACACGGGCTAAAAACATCAATGAATGAGAACCCTTTGTGCTTTATGCCTCTCTTGATGACTTCCCTGAGATGCAGGGCGTCACCGGAAAAAGCCCTTGCCACAAATGTTGCCCCTGCTGTAAGTGCAATTGTCAATGGATTGAGGGGCTTCTCGATGTTTCCCTCGGGTGTAGACTTCGTCTTCATTCCAAGCTGCGATGTTGGAGATGCCTGTCCTGTGGTGAGGCCGAATATCTGGTTGTCAGATACGATGTATGTTATGTCGACGTTCCTCTTAGCGGTGTGGTAAAAGTGCTGAGTTCCCTCGAAGAATCCGTCGCCGTCTCCCCCATATGCAAGGACCGTGAGTTTCTCGTTTGCCCACTTGATTGCAGAGGCAACGGGCAGGGATCTTCCATGGATTCCATGGAACCCATAGAGATTAATGAATTCCGGTAGGTTGCTTGAGCAGCCTATTCCTGATGAAACTACAGCGTCTTTTGGCTCTATTCCCAGATCCGCCAGTGCAGCGCTTATTGCCGAAAGCTGTGCAAAATTGCCGCATCCTGGGCACCAGTCCGGCTTTACCTTTCCTTTATAGTCAGCTATTGTAACCATCTTTTTCACCTCTTCAAAATTGCCTCTACTTCCTCTGCAAGTGCTCCAGGGTAGAAGCTCTCACCATCAAATTTCGTAATGAGATCAGTTTTCACAAGGAATTCTGACCTCAGGAGCTTGTTCATCTGTCCTGAGTAATTGTTCTCTATGACTACGATCTTCTTCTTTCCTGAAAGAAGCTTTCCAATATCTGGGTTGAGCGGGTATGGCCTGTTGATTTCCACGAGCCCTACTTTGTGGCCCTTTTCCCTCAGGATATCAACCACTTCTTCGACAACGCCCTGTGTCCCTCCCCACTGCACCAGCGCTATCTCAGCTCCGTCGAACCTGTATGTGGGTGTGGGAGGCATTTCCTTGATGTAGTTGTTGAGTTTCTTCATCCTCTTCTTCATGGATTCCACTCTCAGGCCTGGATCTGTGATTGCGTCGCTCACCACATCGCCGAATTCATTGTGCTCATCGGAGTCTTCATTGTGCATATTTCCTGGAGTGCCCGGGAATGATCTTTCTGAAACGCCATCGTCAGTGTACTGGTACCTCTTGTACCCCTGGACAGCTTTGTCAGTGATCTTGCCCCGCTCTATCTTGAAATTTAGGTCAAACTGCTCAACTGTTTCATAATGTTCTGCAACGAACAGGTCAGACATGACAATAACTGGAGTCTGGTACTTCTCCGCAAGGTTGAACGCTTCCCTTGTGAGGTAGAATGCATCCTCAACGTTCCTTGGTGCAAGTATGATCCTGCCGAAGTCTCCCTGCGATGCCCCAAGCACAAGGTTAAGGTCTCCCTGTTCCGTCTTTGTTGGAAGGCCAGTTGAAGGGCCAGCCCTCTGTGATTCATAAACCACAAGCGGAACTTCCATCATGCCTGCCATGCCTAGGGCTTCAACCATAAGGGAGAAACCTCCTCCTGATGATCCTGTCATGGCCCTTACGCCGGCATAATTGGCCCCAATGGCCATGTTTATGGCTGAAATCTCATCTTCAGGTATCTTGACAAAGATGTCAAAATCCTTCTGGTGGTTCGCCAGGTAATGGAGTGCAGAGGATGCCGGTGTCATGGGGTAACCAACATACATCTTCAGGCCCGCGTTTACGGCTCCAAGTGCGAGGCTTTCCCCGCCGCTGATGAGATAATATTTCTTGTCCTTTGTCTTGAGCGAAATGGGGAGTTTCTTGAAGTTTGCCAGATAGTTGTCATATCCTTCCTTTGCTGCCTTGACGTTCTCTTCTGCCACAGACCCTTTGCTGCCGAACTGGTCCCTTATGACCCCTGCAAGAATTTCAAAGTTGACGCCTATGGAAGCCATGGCTGCACCGATGGCGACTGTATTCTTCATCAGTGCATTCTTGCTGTATTTCGATGCTAAATCGCCAAGCGGCATCTGTACATACTGGCAGTCTTCCTTCTTGAAATCCTTGATTGACTGGTCAAAAATCGCTACTCCGTCCTTTCCCAGTGGAGACGCGCCACCCTCATTTATCATGGGGTTTGTGTGCCTTTCAAGTGAGTCCTTGTTAAGGGCAATGAGAATATCAAGCCCGTCGCCCTGAGATCTTACCTTTGAGTCGCTGGCCCTGACCTGGTACCAGCTCTGACCGCCTCTAATAATGCTCTGGTAATAATTGTATGTATTAACGTGCAGTCCGCTCCTTGAAAATGTTTTAGCGATGATAAGGCCCGCAGACTGAACTCCGTCTCCGGCTGCCCCGCCGACCCTTATGACTACCTCTTCGGTCTTCATTGCAAATCTTTGGTATATTTATGATACTTATTAATGCTTATGGGCTTTCTCCAAGCTACTTAACCTTGAATTTTTGCCTTTGACGAAACAATAAATATTTTTCAGGGATTTACTGAGTATGTCAAGAACGGAGAGCGACGTCATAGGTGACGTCAAGATAGAGGACTCCAGTTATTACGGCATAAACACGCACAGGGCCAGGGAAAATTTCCAGATAACCGGCCAGACGGCAGATTCTGACCATATAGACTCCATTGTCATCATAAAGAGATCTGCTGCCATTGCAAACAACATGGGCGGGAAGCTGCCAAAAGACAAGGCTGATGCCATAGTAAAGGCATGCGACAGGCTCCTCAAGGGGGAGTTGCATAACCAGTTCGTTGTGGATGTTTTCCAGGCCGGAGCCGGCACTTCATACAACATGAATGCGAATGAAGTGATCGCCAATGTTGCACTGGAATCAGAAGGCAGGAAGAAAGGCGACTATTCTTACATTCACCCCAACGACCATGTGAATATGAGCCAGTCCACTAATGATGTCTATCCTACTCTAATAAGGCTTGCAGCTTACAGGAAGGCAAGAAAGCTGCAGGAAAAGGTAACCCTTCTGATCAAGTCCCTGAAATCAAAGGCAAAGGAGCTAAATGACGTTGTCAAGCCCGGAAGGACCCACCTGCAGGATGCTGCACCGGTTACTCTTGGCATTGAACTTTCCGCTTGGGCATATACTCTTGAAAAGAACCTCAAGGAAGTTGAAATGGCAGCTGAAGGCCTCCTTGAGCTTAACATCGGAGGAACTGCAGTGGGAACAGGGATCAATACTGCACCAAATTACCAGGAGAATGTCGTGAATGAGATTAAGAAGTACACCGGCTTCAATTACAGGAAGAGCCTGAACCTACCGGGAATCATGGAATTCATGACAGACTTCACAAGGATGATGAACGCTGTTGCAAATGTTGCCATTGACGTTACAAAGATATCCAACGATATCAGGCTACTTTATTCTGGTCCTGGCGCCGGAATCCATGAAGTAAAGATCCCTGCAGTCCAGCAGGGTTCATCCATCATGCCGGGAAAGATCAATCCGTCCATAGCTGAGGCCATGAACATGATTTGCCATTCTGTCCTCGGTGCACAACAGGCCCTTAACATCTCTGCACAGGCAGGGCAGCTTGAACTCAATGTCATGATGCCCCACATTGACTATGAGCTTACGAGGTCAGAAGATATCCTTGCAAATGGGTTGGAAATGTTCAGGACTAAGCTCATTGACGGCCTTGATGCAGACAGGGAGAACTGTAAGGAGCACAGGAGCAAGAGCTTCGGTTCCGCTGCACTCCTGAACCCGATCCTTGGATATGACAATGTTGCAAAGATTGTCCAGGAAGCCCTGAAGACTGGCAAGTCCATCAAATCCCTTGCACTGGCAACGGGAAAGATATCCGAACAAGAGTTTGACAAAGTCATGGCCAGCGGAGTGCCCGGGCTCTGACCCCATAGCTACGCCATAATTTTTTTCATTATAGATGAAAAGCCCTTCAACGGGCAAATTTTTCTTTTTTTAGAAAGGAACTCCACAAATCTCCTGAAATTGGAAAACCACAAATAGTGATTATCAATTTTCCTGGGAAACCGGGTCCCACTTTGAAAATATATTTCGAGTCATACGGATGCACGCTTTCCAAGTCGGAGGCGGGTCTTTACGTCAACAGGATGCTGAGCGAAGGCGGCGAGCTTGTGAAAAGTCCTGAGGATGCAGACCTCAGTGTGATTGGCACATGCGTGGTGATAAAGCACACCCAGGATAAAATGATGTCAAGGATAGAAGATCTCTCAAGGAACTCAAGGGTAAAGGTGCTTGGCTGCCTTCCATCGGTGAGCGGCGGGGCACTCGAGAGTGAGAGAATAGAGGTGCTCCAGCCAAAGGACTTCAGGTCTTTCTACAGTGGTGCACTGGATGATGTTGAGATTAGGGAACCTTCAATTTTCGATGGAATCCCCATAAACCAGGGATGCACTGGCAGCTGCAATTACTGCATTTCTAGGGTCGCAAGAGGAAAGCTTGTTTCAAGGCACCCTGAAAAGATAGTGAGCCAGATAAGGATGCAGCTTGGCCGTGGAATCAGGGAGGTAAGGATTTCCTCACTGGACACTGCTGCTTACGGAAGGGACCTTAACCATCTGCTTCCGGACCTTGTGCGTGACATCCTGGCAATTGACGGCGATTTCATGCTCAGGATAGGCATGATGGAGCCAAAGAACACGAGTGGAATAATCGATTCACTCCTGGACCGCATGGAAAGCAGCCGCGTTTACAAGTTTCTACATATCCCGGTGCAGAGCGGCGATGACAGGATACTTGACCTTATGAACAGGGAATACCATGCTAAAGCCTTCAGGGAAATTGTGGAAAAATTCCGGGCGAGATTCCCCGACGGAACTGTTTCAACGGACATAATCTCGGGCTACCACGGGGAGGATGGCGAGAGTTTCAGGCTGACGAAGGAGCTGCTTCTGGAAACTCGGCCGGAAATTGTGAACATTACAAGATTTTCCCCCAGGCCATATACCCCAGATTTTGAGAGCAAAGTGCCTCCTTCAAACCTCGTAAAGAAATGGACCAGGGAATACACTGAGGTCCACAAGGCAATACTCAATGAGCGCCTCGATTCACTCATTGGCAGGAAAGAAGAAATAATGGTAACTGAAAAAGGGAAGCCGGGAACCTCTGTTGGCCGCGATATATCATACCGGCCTGTTGTTATGGAGGGAGAATATGAACTTTACCAGAAATTGCATGTGGAGATAGTTGAGCATGCAGGCACATACCTCATCGGAAAAGCCCTATGAGGTAATTTCATCCACGGCCACAATCTCGTCCATGACGTAGCGGCTATTTTCCTTAATCCCGAAAATCTGCTGAAATTCCGGCGGGGTCAGTATGGGCATGGGGAATTTGTCTCCTTCATCGAGTGATACCCTGGGGCACCCTGTGAAGACCACTGCGTCACACCTCATGTTCTCGTAATCGCTTGGCCTTACATCATTGGCTGTCAGCAGGACAGGTTCCAGGCCCTGTGCCTTTGCCTGTTCAACGATCTTGTTTGCAAGCCTGATCCTGTATTGCCCAATCTTTGTGTCGGCAACCACACAAATCTTCCTTGCATCCCTTGCCTTGAAGAGCTTCGCATATCTCCTTCTCAGGAACCTGTCCGTTTCTGGGCGGATTTCGTTGAGCCTTCTCTCATGCATGTCAAGGACAAATACATCCTTGTCTGAGGCGAGCTGTGCACCGATGGCGTGGAACATCCCGGTGCTCACCACAACATAGCAGTCCACTTCTTCAGATATGGAATGGGCAGCGGAGAAGTTGCACCCCAAAACCTGGCCGGGGTATTTCATCCTTGAGTCCTGCCTTCCTACCGTTACGTCAAAGCCAATGGATTTCAAGAATGCCCCGACTTTCTGCATCTGGTCAATATACTGTATTGAGCAAAGCAGCCCTATCTTTCTGTAGCCAAGGTCTCTCAGGGGCTGGAACACTGATTCATTGATGTCGATCTCCTTTTCGACCCTGTATTCCATGAAAATTATGGGCTTGGGATAATTGATATTTGGTATCTCTGAGTGCCCCAGCTGCACAATGCAATCCACATCGCCATAAACATCCGGGGTGCTGATGTCACATGCACCATAGAAAGGCTCTGAGCTCACCACTACCGAATATTTCTCGGACAGCCTGTTGAAATACTGGAACACGTTTGGCTTCAATCCGTCCGGAAGCTGCAGAAGTATTTTTTTTGCATTGAGTTCCTGCAGCCTGTCCATGACGTCATCGAAAGTTTTGATCAATGGTTCCCCATATTAAACAGATATTAAGAGATATTTAATGGGAGTGAATGACGGCGGCCACATTACTAAAGTGCCATCGCCCCGTTTCTCATCACTATCTCTCCATTGTTGATCACAGTGTCAACAAGGCGGGAGCCGTACTGGTATGGTATCTTCCTGTAATCATCCACGGTGAGGATAATGATATCTCCCCTCTTCCCTGGTTCTATTGAGCCTGCTGAGTCAAGGATCCCAAGAGAGTAGGCCCCGTTCACAGTTGCAGCGTTGAGCGCCTCTTCAATTGAAATGTGGCAGTACCTAACCGCGAGGTATATGGCGAAGAGCATGTTAGAATTGTATGAAACGGGGGAACAGTCTGATGCAATTGCAACGGGCACTCCAGCCTTAATGAATTTCTGTATGTCTGGGTACACCCCGTCTGTGATGTTGAAGGCAGTGATTGGAAGGAAAGTTGCAACAGTCTTGCCTGCCGCCAGCTTCCTGATGCCGGAGTCGCCGGTGTAAAGGAGGTGGTCCGCACTCTTAATGTCAAATTTATCGCAAAGGTCAAGGCAACCGATATCTGCGAGCTCGTCAGCATGCATCCTCAGCTGGAATCCCATTTCTGAGGCAGACCTGAAGAATTCCTCTGTTGATTCCGGGGAGAATGCGCCTTTGTCACAGAACGAGTCAACGAACTTTGCCTTTCCCTGGAATTTTGGCAGCATCCTCTCCACCACATCATGAACATAGGATCTGTCTGTGGTTCCCTTTGGTATTGCGTGGAGCGGCAGGAAAGTCGGCACAACGTTCATGATGCCCAGGCCAGACATCCTCTCAATGACCTCAAGCATTTTCATTTCAGAATCGAGCGTCAGGCCATAACCTGTCTTGATCTCCATGGTTGTGGTTCCGGTTGATATGGAATCGTATACCCTCCTCAGGGTCTCGGAAAAAATCTCATCCTTGCCCTTATCTCTTGTGTCTTCCACAGTTCTGTAGATGCCGTTGCCAGAACTGAGAATCTCAAGGTAGGTTTTCCCCTTCACCTTCATGTAGAACTCATCTTCCCTTGTGCCGCCATACACAATGTGGGTATGTGAATCGACCAGGCCCGGCATTACCACATGGCCCTTTGCATCAATCGATATGGCACCATACCTCTCCTTGAGGGCGGCGGCCTTCTCCATATCAGCGACTTCGATGATCCTGCCCTCCGATATGAGGACGACAGCATTTTTCCTTATCCTCATCCTGGACATCCGGTCACCTGTGAGCGGTTCCCATCCAGCTCCAGCCATTGTCAGAATCTGTGAAGCGTTTTCTATAATCAAAGAGGGCATATGTTGAAAATGTATCGAAATACTAAAAATTTGACTCCTTACAGGAATATTGGGGAACCCATGATCATGAACATGATATATCCAAGCAAAATGGCAACCATGAATGGTATCCTGTAAGCCATATACCTGACACCATCCTTTTCCCCTATCTTGTATGCCTGTTCATTCCTGCCTGCCAGTCCACTGTCATATCTTATGGCAAAGGGTTCTCC
>JAJZKS010000076.1 GCA_021850835.1 Thermoplasmata archaeon | reverse complement strand
TCGTGGCCCTTGGTTCCATCGCCCTTGATTCTCTGAAGACATTCGATGAGATTGAGCAATACAGGCTCCCTTTTCTTACCTATGTGCCTACGAGCCATGAAACCTATGACATCTCTGTCAGGATACACGACCAGAAATGGCCGACCCTGAGGTATCATGTCAGACTATCCGGAAAGACCATCAGGATCAAGCAATTTTTTCTGGACTGGTTTTTTCCCGGCTTCCCAAAATCCATGCTCAAGGATTTTTCAAGCGGCTATTCCATAATCCGCTCGAGGGAAGTGGGTGGGCATCTGCTGTTCCTCGGGAAGAATTACAGGAATCACGATGCTGCATCCTTCTGGGTCCACGGTACCATGATAGAGATGGATTCTATCCATACTGTTTCGGATGATGAATACGAGAAACTAACTATGGATCTCCTTTCCTCCAAGCCCGATCCTTCAAGGCTAGAAAAATTCCAGTTCCCTGACAGGTCTCACTTTTCAAAGGGTTATGCCAGCGACTGGTATGAGGACCAAAGAATTTCAAGGCTCTCATGGAGGCGCACAGAACACGGCCAATTACCGATTGCAAATGGCTCCTTATCATCTAGCGGAGTAGGATTCATCCATACTGATGGAGGGATGCAAGAAATATTTGTTTTCCAGGCAGATGGCTATTCCAGGGCAATCTGGATTGAAATCTCTACGAAGGACATCAATCTGGATCATGCTTTCTACGAGGTAAGAAAGGGCACAGGTCTTTTTGACACAGAACTAGAACTTGCGGACGGAAAAGGGCTTCTAGTTTTCAGGAAACCATCTGGACCTGCGGTTGTTAAAATCATCATCGGAGCAACGATATTGACTGCGGGCTTTTCTCCAGGGTTAGATTTGAATGACGTATCGTCATTCCTGTCCAAACTTGATGAGATAATTGCACTTCTTCAAAAAATCATGGATTCTGTTCCTCACGAAGAAGCAAAATCATAGGCTTCCTTCAGGACCTTAGCGATATCATCAACTGAGGTTCTTCCGGTGTTTATGTTACGGGGGCTGGGATGATAGCAGCAGTAAACCCTGATATCACCCAATTCGAAGTACTGCCCATGCTTGAATTTCAGGCCATTCACCCGGTAGCCAAGATCAGAGAGACTCTTCTTCAGAGAATCAAGGGCGATGGAACCAAGGGCCACGATTGCCCTTTTACTTGTGAGAATGGCAATTTCCGATACAAGGAATCCTTTGCAGTTGTTTATCTCGGTGTTAGTGGGCCTGTTGTCAGGAGGTACGCACCTTACGGCCAATGTGAGGTAAAGGTCTGTGTAAACCAAGCCATCGTCCTTGGAAATTGAATTTGAAAGGTTTGAAACACCAATAGAATGGAATGCTGAAACAAGCACTTCAGAACTCTTATCTCCGGTGAATACTCGTCCAGTCCTGTTAGCGCCAGAAGCTGCGGGAGCCAGCCCTACCACAACCAGCCTTGCATCTGGGTCCCCGAATCCAGTAACCGGTTTTCTCCAGAACTCTTCACCAGAATACTTCTTTGATTCAGACAGGACTTCATTCCTGAATTTAACTAACCTTGAACACCTGCTACATTGAATTATTGATGAATACAACTTTTCCATGTCTTCATTTCTGTTTGGCAAGTTACGCCTTCATGATAGGAGACAACATAAAATATCCTCCATTGAATTATGGTACTATGGTAGTAATATCGCCGACTCTCACTCTTGGTTCCATAACTGTAATAATTCTTACAATCCTGGTATCATGGATAATCATTTCAATCCCAATTTACCTGGCCGGAAAGATAATTTCCGGTAAACACACAACTTTTGGAAAGGCGATGGTGGCAGCAATTGCAGCACCAATAATCACTCTTATTTTCTTCTTTATTGTGACCATTGGGCTGACTATTTTCCTGGGGCCGCTTGCCATCGTAATTGGGTTCATCGTTTCGATTATAGTCCTTAGCTATGTTTATGCGTCAATATTTGACACCGGGCTCCTGGGAGGGTTTGCAATAGCTGTGCTGGGAACAATAATAACATATGTGGTATCCTTTATTGTTGCCCTTTTGATTGGGACTTCACTCGTTTTCCTCCCTACAGGTTTCCACGGCGGGTCACCGGTTCTTTAGTTACCTGCAAATCCACATTTTTTAATAATTCTATTTAATATTTTATATCAGTTAGGTATATATAGGACATTAGACATATATTTCATGAGGTTACCATAATGTTTCAGGAAAATGGTTTTTACAAAGAAACTTACGACTTTGTGAAGGCACACAAAGCCATTGACAATGATTTCATAAACAGGTTTGCAAAAGGAGATATCTCCGAGGAGGAGTTTAAGCGGTTCTCAATAGAATTTTACCACTTTACTCGGGAGTGGGTCTCAATCTTATCAGTTCTTCTTGTGAATACTCCAGATGAGAATGATGCAGCGAATCTAACAACAATTCTCGTGTCGGAGCTGGGTGACGAAAACCCTCACCACAGGCATGAGCTTCTTTACAGGATGTACCTGAGAAGCATTGGCATCGAACCTGCAGACCTTGTGAAGAGGGAACAGCTTAAGACTACCAAGGAATGGCTTGATGGAATGAGGACTTACTTCGGGGGAGACCATTTTGAGGCCCTTGGGGCTGAGTTTGGCCTTGAGAACATGGCTATTCCAATGTGGGATAAGATTCTCGCCGGCATGGAGATCTGGAAAAATAAGCACCCGGAATACAAAGGAATGGACATAAAGTATTTCACTTTCCACAGGGAACTTGAAGAACATCACGAAGAGGCAATGGAAAATGTTCTTGGGACACATGCCAGCGATCCTGCTGCGAGGGAGAAATTCATGAGGGGCGCCAATGGCATCCTCAACCTCGAGGAAAAATTCTGGATCGGCTTATCAGACAACTGACAGGGAAATAGTTAAATAAATTCCCTATTTTTCTGTGTGCAAAATTTCAGTTCCCGATTTTTCATAATGCGGCATGGTGAAACAGAGACCAACCGAAAGCATATCTGGCAGTGTTCAATGGATGAACCGCTCAATGACTTGGGGCGTTCACAGGCCAGGGAAGCCGCAAATTTTGTGAAGAACCTCAAACCCGAGGTTATTGTCAGCAGTGACCTTGCAAGAGCCAGAGAGACCGCCCAGATAGTCGCAAGCTATCTGGAAGATGTCGAAATGAAGGTCGAACCGGGGATCAGGGAACGTGCCTGCGGAAATGCTGAGGGGCTTACAGCTGACGAGATAATGAAGAAATTTGGTTTTCGAATGGAAATGACTAGCAGCTCACTGGACAGCGTCCCAGGTGCCGAGTCGTATGAGCATTTTGCACAGAGAGTAACCGAAACATTCAACCGCTTATACGAGGAGTATGGCACTTCAAAGGTCCTGGCAGTCTGCCACGGAGGCGTTATGAGGACATTCTACAACGAGCAGATTAATGCTGTCCCTTTGGGAATGGTGTTCCACAACTGTTCCATAATAACAACGGTCAAGGAAAATGGCAGGTGGAACATTGTGGACAGGTACAAAACTGATAATATCTGAACATTAATGTTTACTAAGAACTTCCTATCCTTATGCAGGTTAGAAGAGAAGGCAACAGGATATTTGCTAAGCTGGACAAAGGCGAAAATGTTCTTGAAATGCTTGAGAAGATTGTGAAGGAACAGAAAGTCAAGAATGGTGAAATTCTCTGGGCAATTGGCATGATCAAAGGTCTCCAGGTGGGATATTTCAACGGCAAAGAGTACGAAAAGGAGCTATTCCAAGACAACCTTGAGGTCGTGTCCTTCCATGGAAGCATCGCTGAGGATGACCCAAGATTCCATATCCACAGCGCCTGCGCAGGAAAGAATCACGGAGTTGTGGGTGGGCACCTTTTTGGCGGAGTTGCAGATCCCCTCCTGGAAATCAGCATATCCGTTTTTGAGAAAATAAGGGCCGAGAGAAAAGTAAATCCTTCGAGCGGCCTTAAGGAGATAAACCTGATCTGATTCAGAACATGGTTGAAAGGAGCTTCCTTAGCTTATTGGAATCTCCATTCAATTTCCCTATTATGTAATCCAGATCAGACTCTGTAATGCCATAGTCTGTGAGACGTTTTGTGAGGCCAAGGGAGTCGATAAAATTCTCTACGTAACGGGCAAACCCCTCAGCACATTCTTTAAGTGTGGTTTCAGTAAAACCCAATTCCCGCGATATTGTGCATATGAGCCCCGGGTTTTCCCTTGCATACATCATAATGACCTGGGGCAAAGTGATGCAACTGGTTATTCCATGTGGAACATCATATTTTGCACCAATTATCCTTCCGATTTTATGGCTCAAACCCATGGGTGCATCAAACACCTCAAAATATGAAAACCAAGCTGCAATCAGGCATTCATACCTTGATTCGAGGTTATCAAACCTGAGATTGCTGAACAGTTTTTTCAGTGAGGAAATAGCAAAGGTCCTGGCAACCTCGCTGTTGGGGTTTGAATATATTGTTTCAATGGCATGGTCCAGAGCCCTTATCCCCGTGGATCTCCAGAGAGCCTGGGGAGTTTCCATTGCAGCTCTCGGATCGAGGAATACATAAGTTGGAGTGATCTGCCGGTCCCTGACGCCTGTCTTTTCCCCGCCTATTGTGTAGCCCGCACTGTGGGAGAATTCGGCTGCAGACAGGGTAGTGGGAATGGCAATATGCCTGATGGAAAGATCATAATAATATCTGACAACCTTGGCGGCATCTATTACACTGCCTCCACCAATGGAGATGATGACATCGCACTTGTTGTTCCTCAGGGTTTCTGTGGCATGTTCGATCTCCTCCATGGGCGAATGCTGGGTTATCTCTTTGAACTCTGTGTACTTAATTGGCAATTCTCGCGTAAGTTCCTTGTAGAAAGAGTTCCGGGACACTGACTTGTTGGTAATTATAAGAGCTCGCGTACTCTTTATTTCTTTCAGCAGTTCCGGCAAGTCCTTGGTGCAGTCTATTCCGTGATATACCCTTTCAGTGGGAAGGTAATTGTAGATCAAGCGTACCACGATGACATGTATGCCGAATCCTCAATGGCTTTGGCTTCCTTTGTGAGCTTAAGAGGCCTGTAGGCTTCAACCATCACAGCGACCTCATCAGTTCCTTCTTTGCCTATTGCACCTTGAACTGCCCCGGGCTGCGGGCCATGAATTAGACCCCTGACATGTAGTGTCAGGGAGCCCTCGGAAATGCCTTTCCTGCTCATGAAGTTGCCAGACGAATAAAACAGCACTTCATCAGTGTCTATGTTGCTGTGATAATAAGATATTGGTATGGCACGAGGATGAAAGTCATACTTTCTCGGCAGGAAGGTGCCCACCATGAAAGATTTTGAGCTGAAAGTCTCATGCACAGGGGGAGGTTGGTGCAGCCTGCCCACTATTGGGGCCATGAGGGAAACGTTGATTGCCCATGGGAACAGGTAACCATCCCATCCGGCAACATCGAAGGGATGCTGGTCCCTCGTTTCTTCCAGATAATAATCACCAAAATCCACAAGAACCCTGAAATTTCCATCCTCCAGATTTGGCTTTCCAAGTGTTGGATGCCTGATGTCACGTGAATAATATGGAGAACCTTCCTTGATCTGACCGTAAATGTTCAGGTATCTGGCCGGGATTCCCATTCTTTCCCTGGATTCCACGTAGAAGAATTCTGATCCCCGGTCATACTTCATCTCGTATGTGGTGCCCTTTGGAATATGAACGTAATCACCACTGCTGAGTTTCAGCGTACCTAAGGACGAATTAAGCTTACCTTCTCCTTTCTGCACAAAGAAAAGCTGTTCATTGATTGCACTCCTGAAGAAGCAGCTCATCTGTTCCTGAGGCTTGATCAATCCCATTTCAACGTCGTCGTTGAACATCAGGCAGGTCCTTCCACTGATGAAATCGCCGTGCGGCTTTATCTGGAACCCTTTGAGATGCCTGTGCCTCAACTCATCATCGGATCCATCTGAAAGATGGGGTTTTTCTATCCTTCTGATTGACTTGACTCTTGTGGGTTCCCGCTCATGATAGAGGAGGGAGTAAGGGCCGTCGAAGCTCTCTTCGCCAAACAACTCCTCCTTCAATATGTGTTTTGAGTCATCATAAGTGTGCCTGCTTTCCGTGATTATGCCCTGCCTAACGTAGTATACCATTTTTTATCCCTCAAACAATGCTTGCCACAAGCTCACCGAAAAAGTCCGAACCAAATTTAACAACATCACCGGGTTTGAGCCAACCAGTCTTTTCGGGTCCCTGTTCAAGTATGCAGCCATTGCCTACAGTACCGCTCATGATAATGTCTCCGGGCCTCAGTGTAACATCCGTGGAAGCCCACGATATAAGGTCAGAAAATGCCCAGTGCATTGTGGAAAGGTTGTTCCTCATGAATTCATTCCCGTTGAGGGTGACCCATACCTCTGAATTCAGTTTCCCGCGTATATCGGCTATGTCTGCAACTTCTTCAGCAGTGACAAGATACCTCCCGAAAGAAGTGGCGAAATCCTTGCTCTTTGAGGGGCCAAGGCCTATGGCCATTTCCTTTCTCTGCTGGTCTCTTGCGCTCCAGTCACTCATTAGCACAAATCCGAAAATGTGCTCCCATGCATCCCCTTTTGCAATGTTTCTGCCCTCTTTGCCAATAACTGCTGCAAGCTCGATCTCAAAATCAAGTTCAGATGTAAAAGATGGCCTTGCAATGCTATTGTCGCTGGGGTAGAGAGAAGAATTTCCTGAATAGTAATATGCAGGGAATTCGTACCATTCCGCTGGCACATCCGATCCCCTTCTTGCCCTGGCATTTCTCACATGTTCCTCAAACGCATAGAAGTCCCTGATCTGGTTCACATGCGGTATTGGGAGGAGATATGACTTTGGAACTATATCCTGGAGAGATGCATGCTTTCCCTGTGAGAGAAAATCCTTGATTTTTTCAATATTCTTTTGGATGAGGTAAAAGTATGACGGTCCTGTATTCTCAAGGTCCACGCCAGTGATTTCACTGAGGTCGTAATATCTGGAATCGTGCAGAATCACTGTCTTCGGCCCATCGTCCGTAATAGCTCTAGCTATTTTCATGCCTAAAGGTTGCCCCTTTTTTCCTGTTCCATTTCAATGGACTTGAACAGTTCCCTGAAGTTTCCCTTTCCAAATGAAGTCGCGCCCTTCCTCTGTATGACTTCGTAAAAGAAAGTTGGCCTGTCCCCTGTTGGCTTAGTGAAGATCTGAAGAAGGTAACCGTCGTCGTCCCTGTCCGCCAGAATATTCAGCTTCTGCAAATCCTCTAGCTTTTCGTCTATTTTTCCAACCCTGTCGGGAAGAGTCTCATAATAACTTGAAGGAGTTGAGAGGAATTCCACGCCCCGGCTCTTCATGTCGGCTACAGTCCTGATGATATTGTCTGTCTCTATTGCGATATGCTGTACACCAGGTGAATTGTAATAATCCAGGTATTCCTGTATCTGTGACTTCTTGAGGCCAAGGGCGGGCTCATTGATTGGGAATATGATCTTCCTGTTGCCGTACTGCACAACCTTTGACCTGAGGGAAGAATATTCTGTGCTGATGTCCTTGTCATCAAAGCTGAGCAACTGGTCAAATCCAAGGCCCTTTATGTAATAATTGACCCAGGAATCCATCATCCTGTCTTCCACATTTCCCACTACATGGTCAATCTTCTTCAGGCCAACCGGTTTTGCCTTGATTCCAACTTCCTCATATCCTGCAGGGATATCTGATCCCGCCTCCGAGAAA
>JAJZKS010000075.1 GCA_021850835.1 Thermoplasmata archaeon | reverse complement strand
GAACATGAATCCGAAAACCATGATGGTTCCGAATATGGTCCACCTGAGGGTATCCTTTGAAAAGATTTCTGCCAGTGGGGATTTCAGCACTATGCTGGAAACATCTTTTCCTGTCTTCTTTGCCTCAACCTGCAGGAGCCATACTTTTGACTCAGGCACGAAGAGCCGAAGCACCAGAAGCACCAGAGATATTATGCCCACGAACATGTAAGCGTATCTCCAGCCGGTTGCGCCTGAAAAGTGTGCGAGGAAGTATCCCGCAGTCTGGGCACCAATTAGGCCACCAGCAGGGAACATTGCCTGCAGGAAGAATCCAATCAAAGTTATCAAGGGAAAGTTTACCGGCCTGCCAATACCTGCCGATGCGGAGATTGCCATTGAGGGTTTTGTATATCCTGACAAGACCCGCCTGGAAGGGCCACATGGCGAATGGACCGGGTATTATGCAAGCGATGCAAAGCAGAAGCCATTCGTGGAGGTTAGGGCCCTTTACCACAGGAACGACGCCATTATGCTGGGCACGGCCATGTCAAAGGGAGCGTACAACGATCATGCCTTCTGGAGAAGTGTGTGGAGATCTGCCCTGGTCTATGACGAGATGGTGAAAAATGGTCTTCCTAACGTGATGGGTGTTTACACGCCTCCATTCGGGGTGGGGAGGCAGTTCATCAATGTCAGCATTAAGCAGGCATACCCGGGGCACGCCACAGAGGCAGGTTACCTTGCCTCCCAGACAAGGAGTGCAGCATATATGGGAAAGTGGGTTGTTGTGGTGGACGATGATATCAACCCCTACGACATGGACGATGTACTTTGGGCCATGTGCACAAGAGCGGACCCTTCGGAAATAGGAATTATAAAGAAAGGCTGGGCCAGTGGAGTCGACCCCCTGAGGCCCAAGGATGTGCCTGCCTCCAAGTACACAAATTCAAGGGGAATCATATTTGCCGTTGTGCCATACGAAAGAATGGACAGTTTCTCTGAAACCTGCATGCTCAGGGACGATCTCAGAAAGGAAGTATATGATAAATGGGAGAAGGAACTGGGTTCACGCTGGAGCGGTTACTGAAGAAAAAGGCTCTTATTGGGCCTACCACAATTCTTCCCTGGATACAATGTCTGAGTAATAGCCCAACCCCAGTTTGTCAAGAACAGCCTGGATTGTCGCCCTTTTCTCGTCTTCCCCGAGGTTCAGGTTTTCCAGTTCGTTTTCGATCCTGTATGTGACATTGCCGATCTCCTGTTCCAGCGCCTTCACGGCCTTCTTTGCAACCTTGGCATCGGGGACAGCAACCTCTGTGACACCGGCCTTTGCACAATAGAATATGAACTTGGCAAATGGTGGCTGATTGAAGAAAAGCCTGTCTCCGTCGATCATTACAAAGACTCCCTCAAGTTCCCTGTACATGCTCACCTCCTTTCCCTTCGGGATTCTAGTTATCTCACCCTGGGGATCTAGCTCTGCAAAATCATCCGGAAACTTTCTTGGAGTGATTCCTGCAGCTATTTTAGTGGCAAGGCTTGCCAGCTTTTCATTTTCCAATGGGATCCATTTGCAATCCCTGCATTCTTAAATTACTTTGGAATTCTCAACCATGGAACCGCTTTCGACCCTCAATATACTTGGTGCCATTGATCTGGCAGTCATGATGGCTTTCTATTCGCTGGAGCCTAAGTCAAGAATCTACACGCTACTCTTCGGGCTCACATGCATTGGATCGTCTGCGTACGGTTTTCTTTCGGGAACTTGGCCGTTTGGGGTCATAGAAGCTGTGTGGACTGTAATAGCTTTGAGAAAATATGTAAAACTGGGAAAAGAAAAGAGTGTGGGTACGCCCGGATAATATTATTTCTTGGCCGTTTCCAGGCTGAATTTTGGGGCGGTGTATTTTCTTGTGGTCTTGAACGGCCTGAATATCTTGCCGTTGCCGTAGTAGAATTTTGAGAAGAATTCCACGTAAATAAGCCTCGCTCCCTGTATTCCTGGTTCAAGGATTGCTATGCCTATGGTGAAGAGTTGGCCGAGTATGAGCACAAGTATACCTATAGCGGCAAATGCAGGGCTTTTTGAGACTCCCTTGAGGAAAATGAGGTCAAGCACGTATGACAGATACACCGCTGCAAGCAGTATACCCAGTATCCTCGTGTATGAGAGTATATGGCTGATGATGGAAGGTATCTCTATGAGCCCACCCGTGCCTTCAGAAACTGCCATTACCACTATGCCCACTATGAATCCCCCGAGGGAAATTGGAGCAACGGGGTTTGTTGCAAGGCTGAATGAGAAATTGCTGGAATGCTGTATGAGGTTAAGCCCGAACATTGCGATTCCCCAGGCCATGAGGAGCCATCCGATCTTTCCGCCAACTCCCTTCCAGTGCTTCCTCCTTGCCTCGTTTGCAAGGCCAAGAACCAGGCCGAATGTAACCATAGCAAGCCCAATGTATCCTGTCAACAGGAGGAGTTTTGGTATCACCAGGGTAAGATGGAAGAGCACAATTGACGGCTGAGGGGGGAAGCCCATAATGCTTGCGGTAAACTTTGGAGCCACTTCAAACACAGTTACAGGAAGCAGCGGGAAGCCAAAGAAACCGTTGAACAGCAGTCCAACAACTATTGCAACCAGAGCACCGGGGACAAGGGTTCTGGCCAGTACAAGAAGCGCATTCCTTCCGAATACTGTCATAGCGAAATTGGTGAGCCCCTTG
The DNA here is from genome assembly GCA_021850835.1 of Thermoplasmata archaeon. The sequence continues at coordinate 5,106 of JAJZKS010000075.1, read as the reverse complement.
GGGAGTATGGTCCTGGCTCCGGGAGTTGTGAGCTTTCTTTTCATCCAGGTCGCTCCGGCCAAGATTACAAGCCCGTAACCCCAGTCTCCAACCATGAGACCGAAGAAGAATGGGAAGATGAAGCCAAAAATCATTGTGGGGTCAAACTCGAACTCCTTGGGAAGCGAATAGAAATTGATGAAGAACTCAAAGACCCTGAACCTTTTCGGATTTGAAAGCAGAGTAGGCGGATCCTCCTTAGACTCCACTGTCTTTATTATTACGCTGTTTTCAGCGGCCCCGTTGACCAGGGTGACCATGGACTGGTAATGCTTCTGGGGAACCCATCCTTCAAGCGCGAATGAATCCTGAGTGGAGGCGAGCTTGTCTGAAACCTCAAGTTTCCTGTTTTCGATCTCCAGTTGTTCCCTGATCTGGGCGATAGGTTCATAGTACTCCTCAGAAAGATCCCTGAGATCCTTGTGGACTTCATCAAGGTCCTTTGTCTTGAGGGCAAGCCTGTCCTTCATGACTTTGCTGTATTCCTCCGGCTTTCCGGACATTTCAGGAATGTGTGAAATTGAGAATTTCAGCTCTGAAGCCACCCTGGCAAGTTCCGCATCCTTTTTTGCCGGTATTGTGACAACTACTGACTGGTTGGGAAGCTTGAAAACTGTTGCGTCGGGAAGCTTCTCCCTTATTGCTGAAACCGCTTCACCGTCCTCGAATCCCCTTGCGATGTATGAGGAAATCGTGGAACCGTTGAATATTGAAAGGTCATAACTTAGGCCCATGAGTGAGGCCACAGCCTCAAGCCTGTTGTTTATCTCCTTTATCTCGGAGAGGAGATCCGACTCCCTGGATTTCAGCACCTTCAGCTCTTCCTCAAGGTCGATTTTTGAAGCTTCAGTGAGGAGCTCTCCCATGCTGCCGAATGCCTTTGTGCTTTTCACGGGAATGTGCGGAAGGAGGTTCTCATATCCCCTGTATATCTGCAGGTACCTGTTCACTTTCCTGTACAGCTCGCCGGGTTTTGCCTGGCCCATGGCCTTTGTCAGATCTGGTTCCACAGTCTCCAGCTGTATAACGCCTGCGTCGTGGAGTGCAGTGATAATGTGGTCCTTGCGCATGTTGGACCCGATGATCCTTACCCTGAGCATCTTCTCCGGCATCAGTACCATTACATACCCTCTAAATAAGAATTGAGCAAATCAGAAGCCGTCTTCTCTATTTCCCTGTCCGAAAGCCTCATTTTCAGCCTGTCGGCTTTTTCCCTGCTTCCAAGAACAATGCTCTCTGCCCTGGACTTTGCCTTACTTGTGACATCGACGACCTCTTTCGTGGCCTGGAGCCTAAGGCTCTCCTCGTTTTCCTTCACTTTCAATGCAAACCGGGCTTCCATTTCCTGGAGCTGTTTATCCTTCTCGTTCTTGAGAAGGGCAATTTCATCGTTGATTGAGTTTTCCTTTTCCTTGATTACCTTGAGTGTTTCAAGATCTTCCATTTCAGATCACCCCTGTAAAGAGCATTGAAAGCAGCAGCACGGACACCATGGGATTGAACAGGAGGAAGAATGTCCTCAGTCTCTTGAACCTCCTCAGATTCCTGTTTCTCATGAGCTCTTCCCTCGTGAATACCCTATTCCTGTCCAATTTCAGCTGCTGCTTCCAGTACTTCATCAGGCAACTGCCTCCTGAGATTTCCTGTTAATCTTTCTCTTTACCATTTTCAGTGTAGTGAACATGTCCCTCTCGATCTCATCCAGCCTCATCCTTATGATCTTCGCTGAATATGTTAGCTGGGGGATCAGTATGTTCTCTATGGCGTTTGAACGCCTCTTTGTCTTGTCGATTTCGTGGAGAAGCTTCCTCATTGAGTTTTCTTTCTCTGCAATCTCCACAATCTGAGTGTAAATATTCTCGAATTTCTTTATTGCGTCATTGACTGCCGTGGGAACAGATATGGCCCTGTACTGGTTTGAAAGGATAGTCTGGTTGTAATTCCTGCTGAGTTCAGGGATCCTGACTCCCATGACATTCTTCAGGTTCACCCCTACTGTTGAATCAGCTGACATGTACGCGATCCTTTCCAGGTTCATGGTACCCGATATGATTTCCGCTGCCTTCAGGGTATCCAGTGCGTCCCCTATGTCAGATCTCAGATTCTCCCTGAGGCCCTTTACACTTCGGCTGATGTTGAAGAACTCCATAACAAGGGATGACCTCTTCATCTTCAGGAGATCTAATCCTCGCTTGGCCAGTTTAATCCTTCTCCTGGTTCGAATGAGTTCAATCCTTGTGGGTTTCAGCTCAGTCTGTGCCATTATTCCTCCTTGTTCCACTTTCCGTATTTCTTGATGAAGTCTGTCTTGAGCCTCTTCATGTCCCCTTCCGGAAGCATGGACATGAGATCGTAGCTGATGCCAAGGGTGTCCTCAATAGACCTGTCCTCGTATATGCCCTGGTTCACGTACCTCTTCTCAAACTCATCAGCGAACTTGAGGTACATCCTGTCGTTTGCGCCAAGTGCCTCTTCTCCCACTATTGCACTGAGGGACCTGAGATCCTTTCCGTTTGCATAGGCTGCGTACAGTTGGTCCGCCACTCCCCTGTGGTCTTCTCTTGTCCTGCCCTTCCCGATTCCCTGGTTCATTAGCCTTGACAGTGAGGGCAGAACATCCACGGGCGGGTAAATTCCCTTCCTCTGCAGGTCCCTGCTCAGCACGATCTGGCCCTCTGTAATGTATCCTGTAAGGTCAGGTATCGGGTTAGTGATATCGTCACCTGGCATGGTTAGGATTGGTATCTGGGTGATGGAGCCGTTCTTGCCCCTGATCTTTCCTGCCCTCTCATATATGGTTGAAAGATCAGTGTACATGTATCCCGGGAAACCCCTTCTTCCGGGAACTTCCTCCCTTGCTGATGATATTTCCCTCAGGGCTTCGCAGTAGTTTGTCATGTCGGAAAGGATAACCAGAATGTGCATTTCCTTCTCGTATGCAAGGTATTCAGCTGTTGTGAGTGCGACCTTTGGAAGGATGATCCTCTCCATGCTCGGATCGGATGAAAGGTTAAGGAACAGGACTGACCTTGAGATTGCACCGGTCTTGGTGAATTCATTCACGAAGTAGTTTGCTTCTTCACTGGTGATACCCATTGCGCCGAATATCACAGCAAAGTTCTCATCGCTGCCAAGAACCTTCGCCTGCCTTGCAATCTGTGCAGCAAGCCTGTTGTGCGCGAGCCCAGAGCCTGAGAATATGGGAAGCTTCTGCCCCCTCACCAGCGTGTTCATTCCGTCTATTGTGGATATGCCGGTCTCAATGAATTCAGATGGCTCTTCCCTGGAATATGGGTTGATAGCATTCCCCACAATCTCGACCCTCTCCTTGCTCGCTATGGGCGAAAGGTTGTCAATAGGCTCGCCAAGACCATTGAATATGCGACCCAGCATGTCATCTGATACAGATACCCTGGCTGTGTTTCCAAGGAACTTTACCTTTGTGCCCTTAACATCCATGCCTGAGGTCTGGCCGAACACCTGGACTACTGCCAGCCCCCTGCCTGTATCAAGCACCTGGCCTGTCCTCTTTTCCCCGTTATCGAGCGTAATCTCAACAAGCTCGTTGTATGCGGCATTGTCTATCTTCTCCACGAACACAAGCGGCCCAGAAATCTGTGAAACTGTTTTGTAACTTACCTGCGGCATTTACTGCACCTCCAGAATCTTCCCGATCTGGTCCTTCATTTCCGACATTACAGAATCGTAGTAAGCCTGGAATTCTTCTTCCTTGACTTCCTTCATCCTGGATATCCTTGATCTTGCGCCTATGCCCTGAATCTGCGCCATCTGCATCCCCTTGTCCAGTGCGCCTGACTGTTCCCTTCCAAGTATAAGGATGGCATTGAGCATCCTGTACTGCTTGCCTATGGAGCAGTACTGGTCCACTTCATCAAATGCACTCTGCTGAAGGAAATCCTCCCTGATCATCCTTGCAATGTCCAGGGTGTTCTTCTCCCTCTCTGGCAGTGCATCATAACCAACAAGCTGGACAACCTCCTGGAGCTCCGCTTCCTTCTGGAGTATTCCCATGGCTTCGTCGTAGAGTTCTCCCCAGTCCTTGGTCACGTTTTCCTCGAACCATTTCCTGAGATCGTCCTGGTAAAGGGAGTAGCTGTTGAGCCAGTTGATTGACGGGAAGTGCCTCCTTGACGCCAGTGAGGAATCAAGTGCCCAGAATACCCTCGTAACCCTCAGGGTGTTTTGTGATACCGGCTCAGAGGTATCTCCTCCTGGTGGCGACACTGCACCTACTATTGTGATTGACCCGTTTCTCTGGTTGTCTGATACCACGATGGCATTTCCGGACCTTTCATAGAATTCAGAAAGCCTTCGGCCCAGGTAGGCAGGATAACCTTCTTCGCCTGGCATCTCCTCAAGCCTTCCTGAAATTTCCCTCAGGGCCTCGGCCCATCTTGATGTGCTGTCAGCCATTAGTGCAACGTTGTATCCCATATCCCTGTAATATTCTGCAATCGTGATTCCAGTGTAAATGCTGGCTTCCCTGGCTGCCACAGGCATGTTTGAGGTGTTTGCAATAAGCACAGTCCTCTCCATGAGAGGTTTTCCGGATTTAGGGTCGGTGAGTTCAGGGAAAGAAGTCAGGATCTCTGTCATTTCATTCCCTCTTTCGCCGCATCCCACATAAACGACAATATCACTATCTGCCCATTTTGACAACTGGTGCTGCACAACAGTGTTGTGAAGGATTATTCCACCATTTCCGCCAACAAAATTCATGCTGTAGTCCGGTACCGAAACATCATAGACATCGAAGGGCCCAAATTCTTCTTCCTTGGAAACTATCCTGTCAAAATATATGTATTCAAGGGCATCAGAAAGCTGAACCATTGGTTCCTCTAGTGCCTGTTCACTCAAAGAGCGCCCTATAACATTGGAGAACTTCCTGAAAGTTTCAGCACCCATGTGTTCGTTGTTACCTGTGTAGTTGAAGATCTCAATCCCTTCGCCAAGTAATTCTGAATAATTGGTGTGTTTTCTGTAAAGTGATTCAATATATTCTGCCGAAATTGGGACTATGTCTATGGAATTGAAGGTAGTTCCTTT
>JAJZKS010000074.1 GCA_021850835.1 Thermoplasmata archaeon | reverse complement strand
TATTAAGAGATTGGTAAGTGACTGACTCAATGGCAAAATATCCGCTGCTTCTCTGCACACCTTCATGATACCCGATGGGAATGCTCGATACCAGGATAACAACAATGATTCCCGCCATGGCCTTTGATGGATTTATTTTTGTCCATCTGGGCTTCGGAGTGGAGGTTGCTGCAACCTTTGCAGGCGATACCTTCGATGCCATGGAATCAAGCATGGGAAGCAGCGAGATAAGCATCCAGTAGAATAGATACTGAGGAAAAAGCCTGTAATTGAATAGAAATATGAGGATAGGGAAAACAAAGAGTACATATTTCATTTCCTGGTACTTTACCACATACAGTGCAAGCAAGACAAGGAGCAGATCTACCATGATTATGGTAAAGTATATTTCAGGAATCTGGAATATTCCGGAAAATGATACCTGCGGTATCCCGAACCCTATCCCTATGAGGGGTGCAAACTCATTTGCAACCATGGAAGAGATCCAGTAACCTGGATTTTCAAGGATGAAGTAGCCGTTAATGACGAAAAATACTGCAGCCGCTGCCACAATCCATGTTAATGTCTTAGCGGCACCGTATTCCCTGTAGACGAAATAAAGGAGAAATGGTGCTGCGATGATGGGCAGTTGTTTGACTGATAGTGAAAGTCCGAAGAGGATACCTGAAGTTTTGCTTCTTGGCAGAGCTATATATGAGAGCATGAGGAGCGATGCCCAGAGTGCGTCAGTGTCAGCCGATGCCCCCTGATATGTATAAAGCAGCAGACTGACAAAGGGCAGGATTGCATATGAGGACATCAACCACTCCTTCCGTGACCATGCACGGTACCAAACAATAAAAACAGGGGCGAGAAGGACCGGCAACATAATAATGGAGGCCTTGAGCTTGAGGATCGCTGCGGGAATGAACACAAGAAATGACAGTGCAGGATATGTCAGAACATCCACGTATCCCCCTGTTGTCAGGGGTGTAATCGGGTCAAAGGCGCGGAATGGAAAATTGTAGAAATTGAAGGCGCCGGACATCAAAGCAGGGTCATAGGGGTTCTTTCCCAGGAGGAAGAGATGGGCAGCATACATGTCAAATACAGATTCATCCGTTGGAAACTGGGGCGCTGTGCTGCAGAACATGTAAAGCAGAAACCCAAGGGCACCGATTACTGACAGGAAGAAGAAAAAAGGAACTGCCTTTGAGTTAACCCTGTTTTTCAAATCATATCGGATTAGGAATGGCAAAATTAAAACTGGCAGTGCTAAAATAAAAAAATCATTTGGATTTATTGACTGACTGATGGTTCCATTGATCATTGGTGCTACAACAGAAGGGGCATATGAAAAAACAGTGAAGGCAAGAGAAACTCCGATTAGGATATAACCGTGCAAATGATTTGACAGGTCGGTTGTTCGAACAGCGTTAAATACGCATAAAAATGCCAGTACTACGTCGAACCATTCCAGAAACCAAGCTATGGGATTCAGATAACCAAGGCCATTCCAGGCTGCGTTGACACCCACAAAAAGAAAGCCTGAAACTGCCATGAACGCAAAGCGAAAGGCATGTTCCTTGCTTATTATGGTTTCCAAAACACATTCTCCATATCCATTGAAGAGTTCATTCTTTCTTGAATGCAGTATAGGCAATATTCATGTGGGGAACATATTTTTTCAGACTTCACCATATAGGCAATTTCCCTAAGAAAAAATTGGTTATAAATTAATTGCTAGATCTGCAAAATTTCCTGACTGGCGATAAGTGAGTGTTCCCATTTTTCAAATAAGGTTGAGGTTTGAGGAAAGTTTCCAGTCTGAGAAACATCAACACCCTGAGTTTTACATAACAAATAAGAAGTATTCAGTTAACACCGGCACAGGAATATTCCGCAAACTCAGAGGACCAAAAACCCCCTAATTTTTTATTTGACAATACTAAATAGAATTTGGTTAAGCGCAGTGAGCAAAGAAAACTTTTCACTTTATTGATAGATGACCTCTTTTTACACTCAAATGTCCCGAAAGATGGATCATTTTACAACTGGAAACCAATACGTTGTTTTTGTTGTAACGTAATCAACTTCCATGAACCCACAATTTACTAAAATGGTGAATTACGATTAAATCTAATGGGGAATTTGCCATATTGGAAACGCACATGAAGGATGCCAGTTTCATTCAGGGTATAAGGAGAATAATTCAAAACAACATGAAAAGGTCCATAAAATTCTCTATTTCCGGATGGATAGGGTTCGGATTTGTTGAATTATTCACTTACCTGCTTTTTCATCTCCTCAAACTTAGTAATCTCATTTCAGTCTCCGCTTCTTTCCTGACTGGTGTGGCTATTGAATACCTGATCAACGAATTCTGGACTACCAGGGAGGCTGGAATTCATAATGGGAGCTATTTCGGAATTCTAAGGCGAATGGTCAAATTTGAATTCATCAATTTGGGTGGGACTACTCTTTCCATATTCATACAGTACGCTCTTTTCATAATTTTTAACCTCGAACCACTCATCGGCAACCTGATCGGATCAGCGGCATCGCTCCCAATAAACTATTACCTTCAGATAAAAAAGACATGGGGAATTGAAGTGCCTTGACTTTGTTTCACATGATTAGACGGAAAGTTTTGGAGGTACTGAACATTTAATCTTATAGGGTGGAGGGGCATTCCGGTAAATCATGTTGACCATTCCAACGCAAAATCTGGTTCATAGGTCTAGTTAACACAATTCAGTCATTATTATATTTAATGTTTGTTTATATCTTTCAATGATTGATGATGTTTCTCTCCAGATACTTTCCAGCTTGCATTGGCCCGCAACCGGGGAAACATCATTCAGTTCCCGGCCCACTCTCAGAAAAATATCAGGAAAGCTGCAGATTCACCACAGCTCAGTGAAATCCAGGTATGATGAAATGACCTCCACCAGCTTCCTGAGGGACATTGTTTTCCACATCAGGAATGAGGCAACTCCATGGAACAGGTGGATATCTGAGTTAAAAGCTGATCCGGGGATGATATGGAGCATCAGGGCAAACCTGCAGGATTTGCATTTTATTGAGTCCACCCATTTGCTTTCACAGGATCCACTGATCCCCGGCTTCCTCGGAGGCCATCCCCGGGAATCTGAACATTCAGTACGTGCTATTTTTGAGATTGTAGGAAGAAACACTCGCCAGCTTATAGACAGCGTCAGCAGGTTGAAAGAATTGTTAGGTGCCCCCCTTGACTCCTGTAGGTTCAAGCAGAATACATTCCCCAAAGATCGTGGGGATACATATTCAGATATCCTGAAGATTCTGTCGAAAAGTAACCCAATAAATATGAAGGTTACGAGATTATGTGATAGCACCGGCCATTCATTCAGGAATGTGGCGCGCATCCTGGATTCCCTGGTCAGGGAAAGGCAGATTTCCACGAGGCCATACTATTCCACATCAAACATACCAAACGGACTTGTCCTCACTCTTAACCTCAATGGAATTGAGAGCTACAGGCTCAGGTCACTGAGAAAAGAGGGGGCGCTCAATGGGCATCTATTCAGCGAATTCATCCTGGGGTTGAACAGAATTTTCCTGATCTACTGCAGGAACCTCAATGAGCTTTTTGAGGTGCGCCAGCTCCTCGAATCTGAAAAACTTGCTACAAGAGCATACTTGAATTACACATCAATTAGAAATCATTCAGTTTATTACCCACACGGCTCATAAAAACCGAAATGGCAAAGAAAGCTCACTCAAGAAATCATCAATAATCTGTAAGCCTAACCGCCAAAAATTGTCTTTTGAATGAATATTAATTTGACTTTCGAGCCATATAACCAACAGTCATCGCGCACATCTTCGAAATATCTATATTACTTGTCAAGAAAATCTATTCAACTCTTTGAAAAATATCACATGTTTTGAATAGACAAATCCTGGCCCTCTTTGTCGTTACTGTGATGCTTGCCAGTTCACTGGCAGTTCTCCCTCCTGCCCATGGAGCCATATCACAGGGCCAGGCCCAACCTGCAATTAAACTTAGCCTGAATGACCCATATAGCAACATTACGGGCAATATGCTCGGCATATCGCCATACCTCGCTGCCTGGACCGGAATGACAATATCAACCCCCTACGGGTTCTTCACTGTGGGAGGCAACGGCTTTGCCCTTTATAACCGGTCCACAAATTCAGGAATCTCCAACATGACTTCTGGCTACCTCACCGGGGTTGCATATGGAAACAACCTGGCCATAATGGTGGGCACCCAGTTCCTGCCTCAGGCGGGGATTAACATATATGCGTTCCATTTCTCCAACCACACGCTTCAGGATCTGTCCAGCGGGATCCTCACAGCCAATCCCGGCATGTCCACTTCTGCAATATTGCAGAGTGTCGCTTACAAGGATGGAACGTTTTACATATATGGTGCTTACAACCTTCCCAATGGAAGTTATTCAGCTCCAGGTGCCCGGCCACTTTTCTATGCCATAAATGCCACTACCCTGAGTTTTACAAATCTCAGCTCAGCGGTTTCTCCTTACATCTTTACGCAATCTGAGATGCTGCCCACTCCTTCCGGGATATTCCTGCTCGGGTTGAATCAATCAGAATCAGGGGCAACCCTGCTGAGATACAATGGGACATTCACCGATTTCACTTCGGACCTTCCCGCAGGGTTCCTGTTCGGCAGCCTGGGGACTCCATACCCAAGATATGCCAGCCTGTTCCCGTCATCAAACATGCTCTGGTATAACGGGAGCCTCGTTATTGCCGGAAGCACCCTTGTCAATTCGGGGGGCCAGACCTTCAGCAACCTCACCCTCTTCATGGTGAATCCAGGTAATCGTACTTCCACCATGCCGCCCACCGGAGTTTCCAAATACCATGGTTTTGTGACTTCCATTTCTGAGGATCAGGGTGTAATATTCATAGCTGGGTCGGGGGACTTAAACAGTTATGCGCAATCAATAACATCCCCCCTTGTTCTGTGTTTACGCAACCTGACCCAGAACGGCAGTGCATCGGGCATATTTGACATGTCACCGGTTGTGCCGTCGTTCATAGATTCCGTTTCAACCCTGGTGGCCAATGGCACCGAAGTGTTTATCAGCGGCGGGCCGTACGTTGGCAATCTGCAGTTCGGCTTAATAACGCTTCTTCCCGAATACAGTGTAAGCATTGTTGAGTCCGGACTGCCCCAGGGGATCCCATGGTATGCCGCTGTGGACGGGAAAATGTTTTCATCGCTCGGCAACACGATCAGCTTCCTGTTGCCAAACGGAACATACAGCATAGGGACAGGAAGCCTTCTCACCTACTACAGCGGAACCCAGTTCAGCAATGTGCTCATACTGGGCCAGGGCCAGAGCCTAAATTGCAATTTTGTTCAGTCTGTCGGCAGCAATACCGAGGTAGTAGGAGCAGTCCCACAGTACACCAACGTCAATTCCATGGATCCAACGTTTTCCGCTTACAGTGCACCTGACATCACGATGAATCTTCTGCAGAACCTTGTTGTTCAGGGCCCAAATGGCTCCAGATTCCACCCCGGGCTCGCCACAGGCCTTCCCACAATCCAGAACGGACAAGTTAATGGCAATTATTCAAATTATACCGTTGCAACTCCCTGGGGTTCCAGTTATGTCGCCCACATACTCCCTTACGAAAACTACACGTTTTACCTGAGGCAGAATGCTTCCTGGCAGAACGGATCCGCGGTTACGCCTTTTGACGTTGCCTACACATTCGCCAGGCTGCTAATGCAGGCCAGTTTTGCGGGCTCTGGCGACCTCCTGCTTGACACATACGGTGCGTTCCTTTATGGCTCCATGCTTCTTCCGGGAACTAACGATGCATTATCCGCCACTTTCTACAACATAAGCCAGAACATAACGTACAATAACAGCATGCATTCCGTGACATTCCATTTTCAGCAGCCAATGACTCCGGATTTTGTATACTCCCTGATGTCTTCCTACCTGTCCCTCATTGTTGACCCGGCATGGATTGCAAAGGAGATGGGAAACAACCGGACACTTGACTCATGGAGTCCGCAGGCTTTTTCTAACCTTCCGGCACAGGCCGCAAATTATAGCCTCTCGCACAGCCTTTTCTCAGACGGTCCCTACCAGATAAGCGAATTTTTGCCGGGCATCGGGATCATATTCAAAGAAAATCCCTATTACAAGTCTCCCGGGCCATGGGGTCCCGTTGCCGGTGTTCAGTCTGCGGCAATAGACTTTTCAACCCAGGGGATCCCACAGAGTTCATACAGCCAGTACATAGACATAACCAATTCCGCCCTCGGGGCAACGGTCACCCAGCCATCCAGCACCTATACCCTTCCGTACAATACGTCTGAACTCAATTACCTCGACTTCAATCCCGACGTCAACACTTCATCGGTAATAGCAAATGATATGCCCATAAACATGCCTTACAACCTGTTTAGCAGCACGGATGCACGGAACGCCCTGAAATACAGTTATGACTTTGCTATCTCCATTGCCCCCTCGCAGCCGCTGGCCGGCCCCTCAGAAGGGCTGGTGCCGCGGAACATCGTTCCAAACGGTATTTACGCCTCCCCCAATGGAAGCGCACTGTCTCAGAACATCTCGCTTGCAAAGTACTACTGGGAAAGCTTCGCCAATACGAGCCAGGCACGTGCCTCCGGCCTAACATTCAATGGCACGGATTACCTCTACAACGGCAACCCGCTTGTTATTCCGATGGCTACATACCCCGGCTCCATAAACGCTGCCATGGTCAAGGGCTGGCAGGAAGCGCTTCTGCAGGTCATTCCCGGTGCTACCATCATCATGAGTACCTCTGTTTCATCCTTTACAAGTTACTTTAATTTCCCCATAAGCTCATTAGGCTTCTTTGGTGACTATCCCTACCCCAGCGAATACTATTCCATCTTAATGAACCCCCAGTTTGTTGGGATCAATTTCTCACCGGCATGGCTTGACAACAGCTCCAACAGCCTTTCCAGTTCCTCAGAGGCTGCACAGTATTCCAGCTTCATCAGCGATGTTGCGAATATTACGTCAACGGGCAACCAGACGGTGGCCAACCACTTCATGGAGGAGGCTGCCAGCCTTCAGGCCAACCTGAGCGCTGCCTTTCCGGTGTTCCAATCTGGAGGGGAATGGCTGATTTCCAATGAGCTTTTGCTCACTCCCACTGAGTACTCAGAAACAAACCCTTACCTCACGTCCCTTGGGATTTTCCTTTACAACTTTGCAAAGTTCAAGCCTGTTCCCCCCACTTATTTTGCGAACTTCACATTCACCGGTTTTGCCTCACAGTACCACAATCTCAGCATAGCCGGCGGGAACCCACAGTACTGGTTCCTTTCCAATGGCACAAAATATTTCCTGAACCCAACCAACTATAATGAACTGAGTTTCAAGCTCCAAAACGGCACCTACGTTTACTCATACGGATGGACTTACGGCACAAACTCAGTGGCATATAAACACTCAGTCAACATATCCGGCCCGCACCCTCTCACAGTGGTTAATTTCTCAAGGAACCAGAGTGGCCAGCCTCTGTATTTTGTCAGGGTGATCTCCACTTCCCTCCCTGTAATGGAGCAGTTTGGGACAAACATAACACAGGTAAACGGGGTCGCCGGGGAGTACGTCCTAATCATAACCCCAAACGGAACCGTTAATTTCTGGGTCTGGGGATTCAATAACCCCTACAGGTATTACGAGACAGTAAATGTGTCCGGGGCTTCAGTGGACGTTTACGTAAACCTGTCAAGGACCCCATCCGGCCTGAAATTGTATGCCGTTGAGTTTGTGAACCAGAACCTTCCCACGGACAATCCCAATGCAAGGGTCAATTACAACTCAACAAACATTTCGTCCTCAGGGTACCTTTCGCCTTATCAGACCGAATG
>JAJZKS010000073.1 GCA_021850835.1 Thermoplasmata archaeon | reverse complement strand
AATCCCAATAATGAAAAGTACTGGCGTAAAATAGTAAAAAACCCTTGTATAAAGGTATTTTACACTTATTGCGGATAATACCATGACCAGAAACGGCATGGTTGTTGTGAAAAGAAAGTAAAAAGCTATGCCCAGAAGGGTAACTATGACATACGAAACTGCAAAACGCCTTGCATCCCTGGCAGCTGTTACTGCCATGAATATTAGCGAAAATGAAAGCGCCACCAGATTTAGAATTTCAAGCAGTTCCATGAAATATCATTTGCAATTCTATATTAAAATCTATGTTCGCGATATAAATAAATAAAATGGGACTAAAGCCTGGAGACAATACCTGCTACCAGAAGGATCAGGAATGGAATCACAGTGACATAGTCTGGAAGGGCAATTATTCCCGCCAATCCAATTACAAGCATTATCATGCCAGCATCCTTCTTGCGTGAAGTTACCAGGAAAGCGCCTACAAGGCCAATGACTGAAAAGAGAATCATTGTTATGGCATCGCCCTGGGGGAACGAGCTTATGAGCTTGTGAATTAGAAGACCTATCGCGCCCATTATGATGCCTAAAAGACTTCCCACAAGACCGATCAACTGGTCAAGAGACCTTTTTGCCATGAACTAAGACAGGAATGATCAGAATATAACATTTTTTGTAGGTAATCTCAGGAATTCCACAATCCCGCATATGCAAAATATTAATTGGGTATTAGCCTCTATTGTATTCATGGAAGTCCTCTCCTCTGTTGCCAGCCTGGGCATATCAGTCAGAGGCTATGATGAAGGAGTTCTCACCGGACTCATTGGCCAGCTGGGACCTGACAAGATTTTCCTGACCGAGATTTCACAAGCTGAATTTACGAAGGAATCTATACCTGCATTCTACCATTCACTAGGAAGATCCACTGGCGCCACAATCATACCTGCCGGGGTAAGCAATGAGCCATTTGAAAAATTCCGGGAGGAATATGTGGCTGAAAACCTGAACACGCCGGAACTTACAATCAAGAAGAACATGCTTGGGCTCATTGATGATACAATCTACAACTATCTTGCACAATATTGGAAAGGCCCCGATACCATTAATTCAGAGGTCACTGATTCTCTTTTCAGGGCAAAACACAAGCTTTTCTCATCAGTTTTCTTCGAACTCGAGAATGGTACCTGGGATGAGCGACACAAGTCGATTGTCGAAGTTATAAAAAGAGGCAAACCCACAGATGCCTCCTTGATTCTTTCAGATGTAGAAAGCAGGTACTGGTACAAGGACCACCTTAACCTGCTCAAGGATTGATGGAATAAGATCAAATTATTTATTCTACCATCTGATATGGAAGAGCAATCCCTGTCATCATGGCAAGATTGAACCAGTGATGTAGAAATGACAATATTTCAAGGTAAATCCAGAAAAAAGGCGACTGGCGGAAAGCTAAAGGCTTCCAGGTCAAAGAAGAGATTCGAACTGGGTAGAGAGCCCACATTGACTAGAATTGGCCCTGAAGCGAGAAAGATGCTCCGCACGCTTGGCGGAAACAGCAAAGCAGTCCTCATGAGAGCAGAAGTTGCCAACGTCTACGTACCAGCTGAAAAAGTAACTAAGAAAGTGAAGATCCAGACAGTGAAAGAGAACCCGGCCAACCCCCACTATGTCCAGAGAAACATAATGAATAGGGGAACTGTTATCCAGACAGAGCTCGGGGAAGCAAGGATCACTTCCAGGCCTGGACAGGATGGAGTAGTCAACGCAGTTCTCCTATGACCCTTACTCTTTATACACAGTATTTTAACCCTAAGATTTCCAAAAGCAAGGGCAGGAGAGTACCTCTCGAGACTGCCAGGAAATTTTCTGATAGCAAGCTTGAAGAGATATTAAGATCACTCAAGTTCCATTTTGAGTCCAGGGAAGCGCATTATCCGAGAGTTCCGTGGGAACCTTCAAAGATATATGTTATTGAAGCCAACGTCAAGAAGAGCACACTCATAGAGCTCATTTCAAGAAGGCTTTAGCGAATATTGCTTCTTATCAAGTATTCCACAAGGATTACGTCTTTCCAGGCTCCATCAAGTTTAGCATGACTTTCGTGACTTCCAATCTCTCTGAACCCGATTTCCTTTAGCATTTTCCGACTGACGTGGTTCTCCGAAAAAACCTTAGAAACAAGTTTCCAGAGACCAATTTTTTCTGATTCATTTATGAGAGCTTTCATTGCAATTGTGCCAATTCCTGTACCTCTTCTAGATCGAAGGACGTAGACAGAAAATTCCCCAATTCCTCTATAACATTCTCTGGAACTGTAAGGAAAACTGGCTGCAAATGCTACCACTTCACCATTTTCAACAGCTACTATTACCGGATAACAATTGTTTATCCATGATTCCAGTTCCTTTGGAGTCTTAAATTCGGATTCAAAAGTGGCAATCCTGTCTGAAATGCCCTGGTTGTAAATTCTGGATATCCCTTCAAGATCAGAAAACAAAGCCTTCCTGGTTTGCACCGGCATTCTGGATAAACATGAAGGGCGTTAATAAAATTCTGATTCTTCCGCTTTCTTCCTGGTTTTTGGCGGCTGGTTCCTTGGCTTTTTTTTAATTGTGTAATACTGCAGGGGATGTTTCAGCCATTCCTTGTGGCATAGTGGGTCATCACCCATATAACAAAGGTGGTTAGACTGGAGAACAGTGCATTTCGGAGGCGAATACTCTGTGCTAGAGATCTCGCCTGTAACATGGTTCACCTGGTAAGTGGTCAGTGTTTCCCTGAAATCCGGGGCTGTTTTGAAGAGAGCTATTATTCCCTGGTTGTCCATTCCAATTTTGTGGAGGAAGCTAACTAGGGTAAATCTTGCAAGATGTGGGAGGTTGACCCCGTCCTGCATCTCAGTAATATATTCTTTAATGCAGGGCGGAAAAAGATTGAAGTCTACTTCGCCCAGGTCGAAATTCTTTGTTATTCCCGATTTTTGAAGTTTTTCAATTATCTCATCAATGCTGGTCTTCATGGGTTGCAGTATTGTTGCAGTTTTGCCTGGTTCTATTGTCTCATATGCAGCAAGGACATTCCTGACAAAGGCCTCCCGGATCACCTTGGCAGCTATTTCCCTGTCAGTGTATACGATTCCTCTTCTGACATTCTGGTAAACCAGCCTGTACTTGAACCCACTCACCCGTGAGGTATACATTACAAAGGTTCCAACAGACATTGTAAAAACCTCATCCTCATCTGAATACTGTATGGGAACCCCATATCTTTGCGCATAATCCGGTACGAATTCCGGTGCAAGGGATGAAGCACTGAGAAAGTTCTCAACAATGTCTCTCGCGTGGTTTATTACCCTTGAAGTAAGGATATGCTCATTCACATATCTAAGCAGCCATAGGGAAAGTGGAAGGCAAATCAGGTCATCAATTGTTGATACCTCCTTTCTTTCCTCATTGCCCATGGCTTCCACGATCAACCGGACAGAATGCCTGCGGATCTGTGATGAAGTGGGATCAAAAGAGGAAAGGATGTGGGATATGGAAGTATCCCTGACATCCAGGTAAGCGTTGGCTGCCTGCGGAATCATCTAAGATACTTCTATAAGGTCCCTTGGTGCAGTGGTGATGAGTTCAAACCCATCCTTCTTGACAATGACATCATCTTCGATCCTTACTCCGCCAACCTTAGGTATGTAGACTCCCGGCTCAACTGTTACGACCATGTTTTCTTTAAGAGGGAAGTCAAAGCTGGAGGCCAGTGCAGGATGATCATGAACATCCAATCCGAGGCCATGGCCAAGGGAATGTATGAACCTGCCCTTGAATTTGGAGTCATCGATTACTTTTCTCGCCTTGAGATCAACATCCCTTCCATTGACATTCTCCTTGATGATGTTCATGCTCTCCGTCTGGGCCCTGAAAACTATATTGTACATTTCCTTCATTTCCTCTGTGGCTTTGCCAAAAACCACGGTTCTGGTTATATCTGAACAATATCTTTTGTATCTCGCCCCGAAGTCCATCAGCACAAATTCATTCTTCTTGAGTTTTCTGTCTCCCGGCGCATAATGAGGCATGGATGCATTTTCACCGAAGGCGACAATGGATGAGAAAGACGGTTCTGAGGCACCTAGCTTCATCATCTCGTATGCCAGTTCAGATGCGACCTCACTTTCAGTCATGCCAACATGAAGCTTGCCAATTACCTTTTCAAATGCCTCGCTTCCAATCTTGGCCGCCTTCCTGAGCCTGGAGAGCTCTTCCGGGTTCTTCATTCTCCTGGACTCCAAAATAGAACTAGATACATCGATGAATTCCTTGTCCGGTATGACCCTGAGGAGCCTCTTATACTGCTCAAGTGTGAGAGATGAATAGTTCAACCCTACCACATTTGCATCCTTCAAGTTCTCTTTTACGGCGTTTTCAAAATCTCCCCTTCCATTGGCAACAATTACTTCAAGGCCAGTTTGCCTTGCTGTTTCCTCCTCCAGAGCGGAGGTTATGATCTTGAGGTCATCTGGTTTAACAATAAGTGCGGAACCCTCAAAGAGCCCACCGGAAACTCCAGTTAGGTAGAAAAATGTCTTGTCAACACTGTTTTCATCTCCCTGAACAATCAGGATTGCATCGGTTTCCCTTGCATAGTCAAATATTCTCTTGAAGTCCATAATATCAATTGACAATAGGTTGCGTGTTAAAACCTTTTGTGGAATCTTTGCAAATGGTTCTGTATCCCGGGTATAAGATAGGTTAAAGGTTTATTCCCATATGGAATACGGAGACAGTGAGATTAACTGAAACTTTCCACAGCATCCAGGGCGAAGGGACGCTTATGGGGCTTCCAATGTTCTTCGTTAGAACGAACAGATGCAACCTCAGATGCAAATGGTGCGATTCCACATATACTTTTGATGGTGGTTTTGAAAGGGAACTCGAGGATATCTTGAAAGAGGTGAGTGCCGCACCAGAAGAATGGGTGTGTTTCACTGGAGGCGAACCACTCCTCCAAAGGGAAGCTGAGAATTTTGTCAAGAAAGCAGTCGAAGCTGGAAAAAAAGTGCTCATCGAAACTGGAGGCTCCCTTCCAGTTCATAAGTACACACAGATTCCGGGAACACTAATTGACATGGATGTTAAGACACCATCATCCGGTGAGGAAAATTCGATTCATATACCAAACCTCAAGTCACTGCGCCAGACTGATTACATAAAATTTGTAATCAAGGACCAGGCGGATTACAGATATGCATCAGATTTCATTTCTTCCCACAGGGGAGAGATAAAAAGTGAGGTAATAATGCAGCCTGCCTGGGGAACAGACCTGAAATGGCTCGTTGAATTGGCCTTGAGGGATAACCTGAAAGTAAGGATCCTTACTCAGATGCATAAGCTCATTTGGGGAGAAGTCCCCGGAGTATAATCCCTATGGCATTTGATACAATTCTTATTGGCAAATTTTACTTTCAGGGACAGTTCAGGGACCTGGAAATTGGCATAAGGAATGGTTTGATAGAAAAGATCGGCAAAGACCTGAAAGGCGGAATTAGAAAAGAGCTAGAAGGTGCAATTTTTCCATCCGGAACGGATACACATGTGCATTTTCGCGATCCGGGAGAGACGCATAAAGAGGATTTTTCCACCGGTACCATTTCTGCTGCCTATGGGGGTACCACTACCATATTCGACATGCCCAACAACATAACGCCCATAAGTGACTATGCAGCTTTCGATGATAAGCTTCACACAGTCCGAAACAGGGCATACGTTGACTTCGGGCTTTATTCACTGTTTAACGGAAAAAATTCTCAGCTTATAGACAAACGA
Source organism: Thermoplasmata archaeon (assembly GCA_021850835.1). The sequence goes on along the minus strand of JAJZKS010000073.1, from coordinate 2,168 downwards.
AGCAGTTCCATAAAGATCTATCTTGGTGGCAGCACAAATTCCATTCCAGTAGGCGATATCCAGGATAAGGAACTTAGAGGCTTAAGCGAACTGGGCAAGCCTGTTGTATTCCACGGAGAAGATGCAGTTTGCCTTGCTAGACATAAAAACGATGAGGTACACTCCCTTTCGGATCATGAACATAGCAGGCCAGAGATTTGCGAAGCAGAATCTGCCAGGGCTATTCTAAAACTGGGAATAGGGCGCTCCCTGATGGGGCACATAAGCACTCCAAACAGCCTGGATATTCTTCAGGGAAAAGTCAAGGGCGAGGTGACACCACACCATCTCCTCCTAAATACCGACTCAGAATCCGGTTCCTGGGGGAAAGTGAATCCGCCCTTGAGGAACAAAAATACTCAGGAAAATAATCTCCAGGCTTACCTGGATGGTAAATTTGACCTGCTTTCCTCAGATCACGCACCGCACACCGAGCATGACAAGGAAGAGTTTCCTCAGGCACCATCTGGCATAATAGGGGTGGAAACAAGAATTCCGCTGCTTCTTGCACTTGTTCAGAAGAAAGTACTGAGTTTTGAAGTGTTTTACAATACTGCAATAAGGAACCCTGCAGAGTTCATGGGAATCCGCAAGGGGAAGCTTGAGGTGGGATATTTTGCTGATTTCTTCAGTTTCAGGTTAAGCAATGTCAAAAGGCTGAACCAGGAGAGGCTGCATTCCAAAACACCAGTATCTCCTTTCAATGAATTTCCTGTTGTCTTTCCAGATGATGTTACTTTGCGCGGGGAGCTTCTTATTGAATCAGGAGAATTGGTTGAAGACAGGATTGGCAGGCACGTTGAAGAATTAAAATGACCTGATTTTCTTTAAGATTTCAGCCACGCCATTTCCATCTTTTTCCTTTAGGATATGATCAGCCATAGACTTCAGGCTATCTTCTGCATTTGAAGGAACTACTTTGATAACATTTTCCTTGAACATTGCAGCGTCATTATATGCATCCCCCATTACTAGAATCTCATCATAATCCAGTGAATAAGCCTCCTTAAGCTTTTCCAGGGCAAATCCTTTGTCCTGCCCTTTATTTAGGAGATGCCAGGAATAGCCACTGTCCACCGTTACAAGACCGTCCTTATGCGCTTCTGCAGTAATCTCTTCTGGGGACGCCCCCGAGAGGACATAAGCCATTGATGTAAGGCGCCACCTGTTTGAAAGTATTCCCTTTAACTTGCCTTCACTTTCTAACCTGTCAAAAAGCTTCTTCGGCATATCCATTGGAAAAAAAGTGGAAATTTCATCATTCTGGAACATTGCTCCCCCATTTTCAGCAAAAACCGGGGCCTTTACCCCGACGAATGTCTTTATGCCATACATCACAGGAACTACATTTCCGCTTGCCAGACTAACAATGATCCCATCCTTCTGAGCCTTTCTTATTGCTACCACAGCCCTGGTGGAGATGAGCCTTCCAGGATCTGTCAGAGTGCCATCCACATCAAGAAGGACAAGTTTAATCATAGTTGGTAATTTCCTGACTATTAATAATGGTACACCGCAGAAAAGCACCGCCCCCAAGGGACATTGCCATTGAGAGAATCGAAAAGCTGTCAAAATTAGCCAGGGTAACACCAGATAAAGAATACAGCAGGCGATACATGCGGCTGGCAGAGACTTTAGCCAAGCGGATAGATATATCACTGCCAACTGACATAAAGAGGTCCTTCTGTAAAAAATGCGGACTGCCTTATGGAAAACTGACTAAGGTTAGGCTCAAACGCGGGCTCTGTATCATAACATGCAGCCATTGCAATGACTTGAGAAGGATCCCTTACAGAAATTAGAATTTGAAACAAAAATAAGTTACATTATTCTTAAAATTGCCATTGGAGCATTTAGCTCATAGTTTAAAATGCAACAATTTCATTTCTTAACTGTTTAACTGTCAAATTGCTATCCAAATTATATTCACTTTAAGTCAAATAATATTTTTTGAGGTAATAATCGGAGTCCCCATCAGAATCATTAAATAAAGCCACTTTGTATCTTTTTAAAGGCCCCCACAGTCAACGGGGGCTTTGGTAAAGGTGTAAACAAAATGGTTGATGAGGGTTACGAAAAAACAGCAGAATCTAACTTACAGGGCAAAGGTGAGTACAAGAAGGAGTTGA
>JAJZKS010000072.1 GCA_021850835.1 Thermoplasmata archaeon | reverse complement strand
CCATTGAGGAATATTGCCTTTGATTTCCTGATTTCCTCCACAAAACGTGAAATGCTGTTGAGCCCAATATCAGCGAGAATCTGGTCATCCGGAACTTTATCCCCGATAGAAAGGTTCTTTCCCGCAGGGTTGAGCACAAAATCATCCGGGAGCATCAGCTTGCCAGGATACTTTTCAAGTATTTTCCTGCATTGTTCAATGATCTCTGAATGTTTCTTGTTATTCTTCATGATGAATTCCCTGTTCTTCTTCCCTATATCCATGCCTTTTGCCCAGAGGAAGGCATTTGCAACAACACCACCGGCAATTATGCTGTCTACTGTGCCATTCTTGAGAAAGCTGCTTGAAACGTTAATGCTGTCATCTATCTTTGCGCCAGCAAGGATTGCAAGCTTGGGGTGGTCGTTGCCGAAAGTGAACCTGTCTATCATGGAGACTTCCTTTTCTATCAGCCTTCCAGCTATATTGGGCCTTATTCTTCTGAACCCAACTAGAGATGTCTGGGCTCTGTGGATGGTTGGAAATGCATCGATGACATAGTAATCAAAAAGCTCACCGAGGTTCTTGACGAAATGAGTGGATTCCGCGAGGTCTGCGTCCATGGGGTCAATGTCTGTTTCCTCGGTGTAGAACCTGGTGTTTTCGAGCATAATGATCTCCCCGTCTTCCATCTGCCTGATCCGGTTCCGGGCCTCTGATCCAAACAGGGAATCTATGAACTCAATTGGCCTTCCTGTGATCTTCTCCAACTGCTCTGCGTGGATCTTTAGTGAGGTGAAGTCGTCTTTGCCCGGCCTGCTTTGATGGCCCACTATGACTAATTTTGAATTATGAAGTTCTCTGATTGTGTCCAGATGGGACATGAACCTTGTGAGCCCCATCACGTTCCCTGAAATAGGATTGATAGGCGAGTTGATGTCTACCCTAAGATATACCCTCTTTCCCTCAAGGTCAAAGCTGTCGAGGGTGAAAAACTTAGCTGGAGATGAAGCCATTTCTAGGTTATCGTATATAGAACATATATTCGTTTCGAATGATGCAGTTTCAGAAGGAAAATAAGATAAAAGCCCTGATAATTTCTTCCCAATGAAGGGCTTGATCACCGCGGCGGGACTCGGCACCAGATCCGGGCTGGACGGGAAATTGAGGAAAGAAATGCTTCCCGTGTATGATGTCAGGGATGGCCGCATCGTATTGAGGCCCATACTTGATGTTATCCTCACAGAATTTTTCAGGAATGGAATAGAAGAAGTCGCTGTTGTCATGGATCCAGCCGACAAATGCACAAGGGATTATTTAGAGGACAATTTCCCTGAGGTTACCCTGCTATTCCAGGAAGAGAAGCGCGGTTATGGGCACGCAGTCCTGATGGCAAAGGATTTCATGGGGCCCGATGATTTTATCCTCAATGCTGGTGACGGCCTTGTCCTCAAAGAGTCTGTCCTGAAGAACATGGTCTCCATGAAGGAATCTTGCATTTATCTTGCACTGATCCCAGTATCTAATCCAGAGAATTACGGTTGCCCTGAAATTTCAACAGTAAATGGAAAGCCCGTAATTAGGGGAGTCGTCGAGAAGCCAAGTAACCCTCCCTCTAATTTTGCACTCTGCGCACTTTACCGCCTGACACCAAAAATTTTCGAAGAGTTAGATCAATCCGGAAGGAACGTTGAACTTACTCCTGCCATTGACAGGGTGATCAGGAAAGGCATATCCACCAATGCAGACTTCCTGGAGAGGAAAGAGTGGATTAGTGTGGGTAAAGCCGAGAGCTATGTGGATGTGATCAGGGCTACCCTTGAAAAGGCCAGGTCAAAAATCACTTGGTAGGGCTGTCTTTCCAGATGGTTCTGGGGTTAATGACATCCTGGAGTTTCTGGATCCTTCTCCTGTAAGTCCTCAGGTCCTTGAGGATTACCTTCACCTCGTCCCTGAGTTCCTTGGAACGTTTATAGCCCAGTTTCGCAAGTTTTTCATGAGCTGGATTGTAGTAGTGTTCCTCAGCCTCAAGCCTTGGATTGGGCACACTCATGATTTCCGGGACCTTCCTGTATGATTCGGAAAATACCTGCTGCACCATGTTTGCAAGGTCTCTAACGGAGTAATGTTCGTCAAACTGGTTGAAGACCCTGTATTCTCCTTCCTTGGGTGGATTGTTGAGGGCAATGTCGAGACAGGTTATGCTGTCCTCCAGAGAAAGGAAACCACGTGTCTGCCCGCCTTTTCCATAAGGCGTGATTGGAAGGCCAACTGTTGCCTGTGCGCAGAACCTGTTGAGGGCTGTTCCCCAGACCTCATCGATATCAAATCTTGAAAATAGCCCAGTCTGGTCTATTTCCTTTGTTCTTGTACCATAAACGACTCCCTGCATGACATCAGTTATCCTGAGTTTCCAGAGCCTGTTTGCAAACATCAGGTTGTTTGAATCGTGGACTTTGGTCCAGTGGTACCAGGAACCTGCCTGCTTTGGGAATGGCAGGTAATCCTTCCTTCCATTGTATTCTATGTCAAAGAAACCTTCAGGTATGTCTATGTTCGGGGTCCCGTATTCACCCATGGTTCCCAGCTTCAGAATGTGTGCATCAGGCACAATGTCCTTCACTGCGTAGATCAGGTTGAGGGTGCTTACAATGTTCTTGACCATTGTGTCAGTTGCCTGCTTGAGGCCCCTCATTGAATAAGGCGCTGATCTCTGCTCAGCAAGGTGCACAATTGCATCCGGCTTTTCTTTCCTCATGACGTCAATGAAGAATCTCGGGTCTGCCACATCTCCCCTGTAGAAGGTCATGCTCTTGCCAGTCTTTTCCTTAAGTTTGTTAAGCCTCAGCTGGAAAGATGGAATGGGCGTCACAGACTGTGAATTCACCTCTTTTACTCTCTTTCGGGTGAAGAAGTTATCCACCCCCACCACTTCATTACCCTTCAATAGTTCCCTTAACGCAAGAGGCCACCCAATGTAGCCGTCCACACCAAGAATCATTACCTTCATTTTATCAGGATTTCTCTTGAGGCTAAAAAGATTGCCGGGATGGCTGAAATGGAATGCCATGGAAGATTAATCCATGATGCTGGATCAATTCTCTCTCTTTTCATTTCCCTATGACGCTAACAAGCCGGTAGGTTTCACCTTCTGAAGTTAAAAAATTCTTCGCAGTAGAGCTTATGTCATTGAAACCAGCCTTCCTGTAAAGGCCAACGAGTTCCTTTTCAGTGTAGAAAGTGGCATATTTGTAGAATCCCCGCCTCTCCTTCATTATGTTCTGAATATATTCGCAATCCCTGTCCAGAATTACATTCATTACAAGATCTGCCACCCGCCTGGATTCCACTAATACCGGCACTGGATCATCAAGGAAGCACATTGTAACTATGCTGAATGTGAAGTCGAAAAATTTGTCTGGAAATGGAAGGTGGGTTGCGTCTGCAAGAATTGCTTTCACTCCCCTCTTCAACGAACTGTCCACCATTTCCTGCACGCAGTCCACTCCAAATTCTATGTTGAGCGCAGAGGCAAAGCGGCCCGTGCCGACACCAATCTCAATCCCCTTCCCCTTAGGAATCAGGGCCCGGATGAACTTTACCTGTTCCCGGTACTCTTTCTGGTGCCTCTCATACCACTGGTCATACTTTTTTGTGTTATCTGAAAAAAATTCCATTTTGGTTCTGCTTTTCATGCGTGAACAGCCATTTGGAAAATAAGAACACATTTCCTAAAGAATACGGCATATTCCAATAAAGAAGTGCGATATCCTGAAAATTAAGGAATTGGGATTTGCGTCGTCTTCCTGTATGAGTGCTGCAGGTCGTCAAGATGAAAAGATTTTCTTTATATCCTGTTCACACCCGAAATTTGCCCGGGACTCGGGATAACATAACTTATTTGTGAAATGCTTAATAATTCACCATTCTAATAACCAATTTTCGGGGGCCAGTCCATCATGAGAATGAATACTGTTGAGGAAGGGCAAGGGGAATTGGGACAGAAAACCAGAGAGTGGAAGTAGTTGAACGCAAATGCCTTTTACACGATGGTTACATTTCAGATTCCATCGCTGAAGCTTTCTCCAGAAACCTTTCCCCTTACTACATTGACAACTTTGGGAAAATACTGCACCATAATGTGAATAAACTTGAGATCATAGCTGGAACGGAACCCTCCGAGTTTGGGGGCGGCCAGGTTAGCCATCCAAAATCGATCCTATTTTCGGGAAGAGCCACTGATTTTATTGAGAACAAGTGAACCCCCGCCAGGGAGATTGCTACAGAACCTGCATTTGAGCGGATCAGGAAAAATATTCGTTTCATTGACGTGAACACCGCAAGGTTCATCTTTGAGACCAAAACTGGCCTGCAAGCCTTACAAGCATTTATGAAAGGCTGGGTGTTTTCTCCAAAGGCACTTCCTTCGGGACAGGATTTGGACCCCTCTCTCGCCAACTGATAACCTTGTTCTGGAATTGGAAACAGCCTGTTGATTCTTCCGAACTGTTGAGTTTATCCATGCAGGGAGGAAGATTATTGGTGAGATTCGTTCACACTGACATGTTTAGAAATGCGAGGAATATTATCGACCTACAACATGAAGCAAGAAGAACCATGGCGTCTCTTCTGCTGGAGTTACTCAATATATTCATCAGGCTCTTCGTAGTCATAGACCCCTTCGGATCTCTGGTGCTCTTCATTGCCATGACCGCCAGCACTGACGTAAGGACGAGAAAAACCATAACGGTGGACGCTACCCTTTACGGTGGCCTTATTCTGGTTTTCTTTGCAATCCTTGGCTCATACATCCTATATTTCTTCGGAATATCCATTGAGGCACTGGAGATAGCTGGAGGCATCATTCTCCTCATCATGGGTATTGAAATGGTGAGGGAGGGCGACAGGCCAAAGTCCATGGGTGGGGGCCAGACTGACCCAGATCTGGGAATTGTTCCGTTCGCAACTCCATTCATTGCAGGCCCAGGTGCAATATCCCTTGTTATAATTCTTATAAAAGGAAGCTTCCTGACCAATTATCTCAATGACATATTCACTCTTGCGTCCATTGTTATCGTTATGCTGATCATCTATGTATTCTTCGTCTATTCAGCCAGAATTACAAGGATAATGGGAGAAAAAGCCCTGAAGGCACTGACCAGGATATTCGGGCTACTCGTGGCGGGATTCGCAATTCAGTACTTCATCAATGCAATTATTGCTCTTGGTGTTGCCATCCCATAATCACGGTGACATGGTCCTGACAACTTCATCCACAGTCCTGTAGAATTCGTCGCTTCTTGTGTTCCTTGGCCTCTCAAGCGTTATGGGGCGTTCATCAATGACCGTGCTTGGCCTCCTGCTCAGTATGACGATCTTGTCGCTTAGTTGAACCGCCTCATCCACGTTGTGGGTTACGAGAAGCACTGCGTGCGGCGGTTTGTCCGGTGGAAGCCACAGGTCAAGCAGTTCTTCCCTGAGCGCCTGGGCAGAGAAAACATCAAGGCCCGCGAATGGTTCGTCAAGCAGCAGCAATTCTGGAGAAGTGGAAATCGCCCTTGCGATGGATACCCTCTGTTTCATCCCGCCGGACAGTTCTCTTGGATAGGCGCCTTCAAAACCATCTATTCCCACCATTTTGATGTATTTGAGGGCCGCCTCCTTCCTCTCTTCCCTGTCACGCATGATGGGTTCCAGGACAATCTCGACATTCTTCAGCACGTCAAGCCAGGGGAATAGTGCCGGATTCTGAAAGACCACAGATATTCTGCTGTTGTCTTCACCTAGTGGTTTGCCGCCCATTAGCAGGGTTCCTGAAGTGGGCTTGATCAGGCCCAGCACCATCTTAAGTATGGTCGACTTTCCACACCCGGAAGGCCCAATGAGCGATACAAATTCATTCTTGTGTATGGTGAATGAAATGTCCTGAATTGAAACTAGTTTGCTCTTGCCTGTGGAATATTCCATATGGACATTATTCACAGACAATAGCTCTTCCATGGTTCCGGTAACATGAATGTATATAGGTATATTTCTGGTATTGCGGCTCTTTTGCAATGCCCGAATATCGAGGGTTTTCTGGAGCCCTTTAAAAATAGAGTGCCCCGTAGAAAGGGGCTTTATGTGCGCCTTCTAGAACTCGAATTCCTGTCCGTTCATTGGAAGGATTACTTCATAGTCCGGCAGCGACTCAATCAATTTTTCCCTCTGTTCGCCGTGGCAGAGTATCACCCTCTGTGGATCAACCTGCTTTATGAAGGAAACCAGATCGTCGTGGCCCGCGTGTGCAGACATATCGAAGAATTCCAGCTGCATGCTTGGCCTGACAGGAGCACCGGCTATATTCAGGATGCCAGTCTCAATCAGGCTCCTTCCGTTTGTCCCCTCGACCTGGTATCCGGTGAGAAAGATGGCACTCTTGGGGTCGTCGGCAAGTTCCTGCACATATCTCAGGACCGGGCCGCCATCCATCATTCCAGAGGTGGTCACAATGACATCGTTCTCCTCTATTGCAGCAGCCCTCATTCTGTTGTTCCTGATCTGCCTTGCCCTACCCACTGCTCTCCTCAGCTCTGACCTTGATCTCAGGAACCCGCCGGGTGTGTCCAGGTAGATGTTAGTGATTGTGTTTCCCATTCCATCAGATGCAACTTTGAGATCCATAGTTGCAAGGATCATCAGAAGCTCCTGGGTTCTTCCCATGGCAAATGCCGGAAGGATAACCTTTCCTCCATTGTCAACAACTTCCCTTACCCTTTCCCTGAATCTGTTTACCACCTGCTGCCTGTCCTCATGGAACTTGCCTGCATATGTGGACTCTATGATCAGGTTCTCTGCCTTGACTGGCTTCGCGCCGTTAAGCAGATACGTGTCTCCAGTGTAAAGATCTCCAGTTACAAGGAGATTCATATTGTTCTCAAACTTCCACATGGAAGAACCAGGTATATGGCCCGCTGAGTATGGTGTAGCTGTCATCTCGCCAACCTGTGAGGCGTCTCCGTACCTGGATGTGAGAACCATTTCATAAAGTGTGTTGATGTCGTCCCGTGCGAATCTCTTGGGATATCCCTCAATATCCATGATCTTGATGGAGTCCTCCAGCATAGGCCTCATGCTGCTTGCCGTAAGCGTCGTGGCATACAGGTCAGGCCTGTGGGACTGGTAGCACATTGGAAGGCCCCCAATGTGGTCAAGATGTGCATGCGTGACGAATATCCCCTCGACTTTCTCATACGGGAGTGGGTATTCTGGGGGCTTTTCCGGTATTACGCCATAATCCACCATAATGTTTGTGTTGCTTTCGTGTATCTTTATTGCAAGTCTGCCGACTTCCTCGGCTCCGCCTAAAAATTTGACTTTCATTCTATTTCCTCATGCTTTTGCGTCGTTGAGCCTGTCCTTGCAGTGGCATGCCCTCTCCCCGTTTATTCTGGGAAGGACATTCCTGATAAGCTCAGTTACCTTTTCCTCATTTTCCTTCATGGTCTTGAAAACTTCTGCTGCTTCCACAGGCTTGTCCGCCCATACATCGTAATCCGTTACAGTTGCGATGACCGAATAGCACATGGATTTCTCGTCTGCCAGGTTGACCTCTGGAACAAGTGTCATGCCAATGATGTCTGCATATTGCCTGAACATCTTGGACTCAGCCCTTGTGGAGAACCTCGGGCCCTCCACAGTGACATAGGTACCCCCGAGATGGAGATCCTTGGTTATCTTTCCTGCGGTCTCATGGAGTTCTTTATTCATGTGCGGGCAGAACGGGTCTGCTGCAGAAATGTGATAGACTTCCGGCCCATCGTAGAAGGTGAGTTCCCTTCTTCTTGTGTAGTCGATGAACTGGTCTGGTATAACAATGGTGCCGGGTGCAAGGCTTTCCTTAAGTGATCCCACTGCATTGACTGCCAGAATCCTCTTTACCCCTATGCTGTCCAGAGCCCATATATTGGCCCTGTAATTCACCTTGTGCGGAGGTATTGTATGTTTCTTTCCATGCCTTGGCAGGAATGCAACTTCAACATTATTGATTTTTCCAACTTCAATAAGCCCAGATGGTTTTCCAA
>JAJZKS010000071.1 GCA_021850835.1 Thermoplasmata archaeon | reverse complement strand
ACATACTTCAACATAGCAGGTGAAGGAATTGCAGTGGGTTCGGAAGAACTGATGAAAAAAGCAAAGGTTAAGATCTATCCTGGTAAGTTGGAAGATGAATTAAAGCCAATGGAGGAAACTACCCTTTACGAGTACTTAAAGGCAAAGGACTTCAATTTCATAAACCTCGGAGTTTCGGAACAGTTGAGCTATTCCTCTAATTTCCTGACAATATCTGACAGGCGCATTGTTACTGTGAATGTTTCAAACGTTCTGCAGAGGCTCCTTAAAGAACATGTCTTTCCCAAGAATGTTGAAAATGAAGTGATTAGGGACATGGAGAGAAAGGGAAAGGAAAACCTGTTCCCGAACAGGAAAGAAATCAAGGATCTGGGCATAGAGAACATACCCGTCCAACTCAGCGAGTTGACCGGAGGATATGGTGGCGCACATTGCATGACCGCCTCCCTAGAAAGGTATTCCTGATTCAGGCATATGCAAAAGGTTTAATTTAGAACAGGCATTACGTTGGCATTACGCTTAATTGCGCCAGATCATGAGGGATTTAATTGGCAAAGGACAGAGCACAAAAGAAAGGAAAGGACAAGTGGAAAGAGAAGAACTGGTATACCATAAACGCTCCTGATTACATGGGAGGAAAAGAAATTAGCCTTAGCATTGGCAACTCACCGGAAGCAATGGTTGGGAGGAAGATCGAGGTCCCAGTGTCAGATTTCACAGGCAACTTCAAGAGGGCAAACGCTAAAATGATTTTCAAAGTTCTTTCCTGCCAGGGTTCAAAATGCACATCTGAATTTGTTGGGCACAGCCTTAGCGATGATTACATAAGAAGAATGGTCAGAAGGAGAAAAGAGAGGCTGGACATAATAAAAGAAGTTGCAACTTCTGACAACGTGAACATGGTGCTCAAGGTTGTTATTGTTACGGACGGAAAGCTGACCACCTCCAAGAGGGCCGATGTCAGGAAGACTGTGGAAATTTTCCTGGTTGAGAAAGCTGCCACGATGGCCTATGGAGAATTGGCAAAATACGTTATTGGCGACGAAATATATGGCGATATAGTAAACACCACTAAGGATGTCTACCCCATAAAAAAGATCGAGATGAGGAAATCAGTCCTCTCAGGATCATCAACAGTTCCTGCACAGGCATCATCTGCCGTTGAGCAGAAAAGCGTAGAACCATTGCCATAAATTCACCCTTTTTTTGCCGGGGTGGCTTAGCTGGAGGAGCGCCGGACTCATAAGGATGTAATGTTCTGAGAAATCCGGAGGTCTCGGGTTCGAACCCCGATCCCGGCATCTTTACATTTCACGATAGAATATTCAAAAACTAAATAAAAAGAGAGTGGGAAATCCCACATTGGTTTTCTTAAATTTTTAACGCAACCGGGGTGGTCCTGCTCGCATCTGAGGCCTCATTCCCATTGTCGCTTCCAGCGTTCCCGTTCACATGAAACGTCAATGATGCGAGAACGATGCTGTTTGAGGTGGCATTTTCGCCCTGGTTGTTATTGTCCTGCACCTTGCTGCTGTTGCCGGATTCGTTTTCCATTGCGAACACAGTAATGCTGCTTCCAGAGTCCTTGGTATTGTTGTCACCTGTTTCGTTCTCGAATTCATGTGCACCGGACTGGTTCTCCATCTCTGATGGGTGCAGGAACAGGAATGGCACATTTGTGGCATTTGCTGTGTGCACCATGTTTCTAACCTCATAGCTGAGCTTCACACTTATGCTATAGACCCCATCATTCAGTTTTATGTGAGTGTTTTCAGGTTCACCGGTAACGTTGTAAAGCTGACCATTAACTGAAACTGATACTGCAAAATGGGAGAACACGCTGCCTATCTGGTCTCTCTTTTCCAGACCTATCTTGTAAACAGTGCTGTTTGTTACATGCACTGTAACCGTTGCTGTAGCATTCCCGGTTTGTCCGGGGGCAAGGTTGCCAAGGTTCATAACTACTCCAGCTGAGGGAGTCAATATACCTGTGGCAGCTGTTGCACCCAGGCCGACTGCTGCTATTACAGCTACAATGGCAAGTATTGAGTGAGCTACCATACCCACAGTGTTGGAATCTTGAGATTTCAAGTTTATGGTACAAGAAGTAAAAAAAGTCCAGAACCAGAATAGGATTGCAGGGTTTTTCAGTTAATGCATTACCCGGATTTTACGAGTTATATTGTACATGCAAGCTCAAATTCACTCTAAAAAAGATCAAGAAGGCTAGAAATTGTAAGAAATGATGTATCCTTAGCGGTGTTATGCCCTTCCCTTAGAACCTGGACAGCCATGAGGCCCGAAGCCCTTGCTGCCGCAATCTCCTCAAGAATGTCGGAAAGGAATAGAATTTCCCCATTTGGAAGCCCCAGAAGGCCAGCAATGTTTGCATAACTCTTCGGGTCCCTCTTTGGTCCAACTGATGTATCAAAGAAACCCGTCAGATACTTAGTCAGATCACCATACTTGGTAGAACGGAAAATTAACCTTTGCGCCAAAGCGCTCCCGGATGAGTAAATCGCCATCTTTATCCCATCTACATTCAGTTTTTCCATAGCTTCGGGAACGTCTGGATACACTTCTCCATGGAGCTGGTTCTTCCTGTATCCCTCTTCCCAGATCAACCCTTGCAATTCTTTCAATGCCGGATCTTTGCTATCGACGCTAATCAGCCACCTGACATACTTTGCGGCAGAATCTATTTTCTGGGAAAAATCTGCAGTAGGCCATGCATGGGGCGATTTACCGCTGGAGGAATTGTCTTTATGGGATTTCTCCAACATATCTAACAGATGTGCCACTTGCTTCTCAGAAGAATTTTCCTTAAGGAAATCCTCCACTCTTTCTCCAGCGTATGAAAATAAAGTCTTGTGGACAAATTCCAATGGCGTGGTTGTCCCTTCTATGTCAAACAGGACTGCACTGATGCCTGCAAATTCAACTCTCATTGGCATAAACGTTCATTCAGTGCCGAATATAGGCAGGCCCGAAACACATGGGCTGATACTTCCTGTCCACTCCTTCAGGAACGTAGTAGGGAGTCCATCCAGATTTGTCCTGGAAAAGCCTGATAGCCTTTATGTTTCTGTCTTCACAGAGGTCAAACCAGTGTTTTGTGCCCTTTGGCACCCTCAGAAGGTCCCCCTTTGACACTTCAACAGCGACAACGGGAGAGTTTTCCGGGTGAATATGGAAAATGCCCCTGCCAGAAATTGTGAACCTGACTTCATCTTCGCTGTGCCAGTGTTCCTTGTTGAATTTGTTCAGCATTTCATCCAGGCCCGGTGTTTTTCCATTGATGTTGATCACATCTGCTGTTGTGTAACCTCCGTTTTGTTTTAGTTCCTCTATTTCTTTATCATAGGCAGTGAGTATTTCTTCCTGAGTCGATGTTTCATCAACAGAATAATCCGTGTTCCATCTTTCATAGGTGATTCCTATGCTGGACAGGTATTTTTCTGCTTCATCTGTATTTTCGATTTTAATTCCCTTATCCGGGATGCTTACAACTACCATGCTTTTCACCTCTTTTTCAGCATACTTCAAGCCTCATCTTGTATTCAAAGACTCTGTCCTGCCAAGAACTTCTAGCAAAAATTCAAGGCCTTCCACATGTCTTTTGGCCTCCTGTGTGGATTTCCCCCACGCATACAGGCCATGGCCGCTTAGCATAAAACCATGGGCTCGTGGGCTATTGCGGAGTACTTCTTTCAGTTCTTGGGAAAGAGCATCCATATCCTGGGAATTCTGCAGAATAGGCAACCACTCCCTGTGCTCATGTGTTTTTATGCCATCTAGGGCCTTTAACATCTCATAGCCTTCAATCCACAAACCGCCATTTTTTTCATGAATCTTAGATAAGACAGTCGACCATGGGGAATGGATATGGAATACTGCTCTGCATGATATTTCTTTTACCAAAGTGATATGAAGGGCTGTTTCAGCGGATGGTTTGTACTTTCCATGAAGCACATTTTCATTCTGGTCAATAAGAATTATCTGGTTCTGTTCGAGGTAGCCCTTGTCAAGTCCGCTCCCCGTAATTGCAAGTATTAGCGGATCTTCCGAAACCACTGCGCTGAGGTTGCCGCTTGTGCCCATGACCCAGCCATGGGAGTAGAAAACTGCGCCTATCTTGGACAGTTCATTAGAAATCTTCTCATAGTTCTTCTTCAGTGCTTCATTTGAATTGTAGTTAAATTCCAACTAAATGTCCTCCTATTGTATTACATGAAAGGTGCGGCTTGCATTATTCCCGAAGTCCTGCGGGTTTGAGTTGGATTTATTTTTCCTATTTCAACATTGTGCGAGACCGCATACTGGCAATTCTGGACCCCTATGGTAACCTGCCCATAGGCAAAAATAAAATAGTGCTGTTCAGTGCGAGTTCATGAAGATGAAGCAAAAGTTATCTGTGAAGCATAGGTACCTTGCATTTTCCCTCTTCATCGTATCTCTCATGATCCTGTCCCTCTTCACATTTTCTTCTGCTGAAATCCGACAGGGTTTAGGTAACAGCGAAAATAACTCCCCGATAATGATGCCCCACAACCATGAACCCTTGTATCTGGCCTCAGAGGCAGTGAACCCCAGTAGCAATTACAATTCAGAACCTGCTCCCATGGGAATAGCAGATTACGGAATTGGCCCAGGCAACACCCCATACATGTATAACACTACCTCCTTTCTGGGAATCATAAACGTAGGGTCCATATCTGTGGTAAACAACACTACTGATAGCACCGCGCTCTCCATACAGCTTAACATCAACCTTGAATTTCAGGATGCAGGTATAGCCTACGTGTACTGGGTCCAGGATGTTGTCACCCTTAACACTACAACTGACAGTATACAGTTCATAGACAATATTTGGAATATGAGTTCCAGATCAGCGACAATTTTTAACAGCACTCTGGCAGGAAACGGAACAGTGGCTGCGGATGCAGGCACACAATTCTACTATGATTTTTCTAATTCTAGCCTGCCTGGTTCTTCAATTAACATTCGAATCCCGTCAACCATCCAACTTGAAGTGAACAGCACAGTGAACCATACTGGAATTCCAGAACTTGCCTTCCAGTACAATGACGGATTTGGCTGGCAGACTTATGATAATGTAAACTTCACTTTTGCGACTGCGCTTTCCAGCAAGCCTGTATTTGTGGTGGACGGTTATTCTTATGAGCCCAACAATTACACGTTTTATGATGCAGAACTAATACTTGGCGGACCAGGAGGCGGTTCTTACAGCACAGATCTTTCCTCAAACGTCTCGCTTCAGTTGCAGTACTGGAATGGAAACAATTTCCAGGAAATATCCAATGCTTACAATTTTGGTTCCAACACTGCAGAGTCCATGAGCAATGTTGTTTCAGCCGGATACTATTATAGCTCAAATGGCAGTCTCTTCGAGAAAATAACAAGCGGTGCAGGATCGCTGACCCAAGTGTATACTTCCAGCATGGTTTCTTCCCTGGAAATAGAGGCACCAGTCCATGGGGGTGTTATCTCCATAAATGGCCATAATACCTCTTTCACCGGTAGCAAAGTGAATCTCACGCTTTGGCCCGGAACCTATTCAGTAAAACTGTATGCCGATGGCCTGCTCTATTACAGTACCGAAGCAAATCTTGCCAGCGGGCAGAATCTGATTCTTCATGCGAACGAATATCTCGTTACAGTAAATGAAACGGGTCTTCCCTCAGGCACTCTGTGGTGGGTCAATCTGACTAATAGTTCACATGCTTCTGTTTCTGGCAATAGCAGCTTCTACCTGCCCAATGGCACCTATTACTTCAATATCTCAAGCAAAGATTCTAGTTTCCTGCCAAACACTACAAGTGGCACTTTTTCAATTTCAGGTTCCAGACTGACTTTGAACCTAGCATTTTCACCTGTACTTTACAACGTTACTTTCAGGGAAAGTTCATTGCCAACCCATACGAAGTGGTTTGTCATACTACAGAATAGCACGTATAGTTCCACAAATGGATCAATTATAATTCCATTGATTAATGGGACTTACGATTTCACCATACGCAATCTCACTGACTATTACACATTGAATTACAGCTATAATCTTTCAGTGAAAGGCAGCAACTTATCAGATTTAGTATTGTTCTACCAGTATGCAGAAATAAAGGGAACCGTTTTTCCTGTTGGAGCCATAGTTACAATAAATGGAGAAGCAATACCACTTCACAATGGTACCTTCTCATTCTTTGCGAAGCCTGGAAATTTCAGCATCGAAATCACCCTGGCTGGATACAGTCCCTATGAAAAGAACCTGTCCCTAAACAACGGTCAAAACGTTTCACTATCTATCAACCTCACCAAAATCGCTACACCAGGCTCTAAACTGCAGGGGCTTGAAGTACTGGGCGGTCTGGCTTTCCTACTTGTCGTGGCTGGTATAGGGGCAATGATTGTGAGAAGGCGTTAAAAAGCTATTTTCCACTCATTTTCTCATTTTTTAGTTTAATCCTAAACTTGAGATATATAAATTACATTTTTCAAGCATGGTATTTCAGGACATACTCACAACAAGCCAGATAAACTACATTTCCAGATTGCAGAACAGCCCCATGGTAAGGAGAACCGTCAGGAACTTTCTTAGTGCCTGCGGGAAGGGCTATACAAATGAACTCACACGGAAGGAAGCATCAGACTTGATCTCCCTTCTCCTTCATGTGAAAACAACCTAGCTTATGATTTCACACCGGAAACGAATGCAGAATCAAACGACGCCCAGCGGCTCGTAAGGTTCTGGTGGATACACTACCTGAATGGGGTCTCCAGGCTTCACCTTTCCACCTTCCAACACAATTCCCATGACTCCAGACTTTCTAATGACAGAACCGTCTGGTTTCATCTCAAGAACCGCAGACATAAGACCCTTCCTGAACACATCAAGTTGCGCACAAGGATTTCTCAACCCGGTGACTTCCACCCTGGCTTTCTCGCCTAGTCTAAGTATAGTTCCCACAGGCAGGGATAGCAAATCTATACCTCTAGTTGTGATATTCTCTCCAATTTCACCTGGCCTTATATCAAATCCGTACTCTTTCAGTTCTATGAAAAGTTCCTCATGAATAAGATGAACCTGCCGAAGGTTTGGCTGATCCGGGTCAACAGCTACTCTGGACCTGTGCTGTACTGTACGGCCTGAGTGAGCATCTCCATCGACTCCTAGGCCCCTCACAAGTTCTATCACAGGTTGCACATCCTTAGAAAAATTGTGCTTACTGCTTTTGCTCACGGATACGACCATCATCCTGGAATCTGCCATATCCTGTTTGCCCTCCACCCTGGCACACCTCACCATCGATGTGTAGAAAGTGAATCCATATATTAAAGTCTTGAATCTAGAGCTGCATATTCAAATAGAACTTAGAAGGAAGTTCCTGACTGACCTGACGAAACCCTTTTCCACTTCCTCCCCGACATGCTCATCGCCGAGTTTCACTCCGCCCCTGATTACATCATCTGCAAAGGGGTCCCCATAGGTGTGCGGGGCAAGATGCACATGGAGATGCGGGATATGGTCACCATATATGTATACATAAACGAGTCTTGCTCCCGTTGCAGCTTTCAAAGCAGAAGTGATGTGCGAAAGGACAGTTCCGAACTCGTCGGCCTCAATTCCATCCAGTTCCGTAATGTATCTTATATGCCGAAGAGGCTCCAGGTAGCAGAAACCAAAGACGTCCTTGTAAGTGCTGAAAGTAAGTCTCCATCTGTCGTTTCTCCAGAGTTCCTTCCTTGAAAAAGTTGCATCTGCAGTGCCATCGCAGATGGAACAGTTCGTAACCATGAAGGTTCAACAACTACATATTATAACATTTTTTTGCCGTTGTGGGAATTTTAATAAAATTTCCCAGAAAAGAACAGGCATTAAAATGTAAATATAACGGGATAGTTAACCTTCTATGAACCAGCATCTTGAAACTGCAGCCACACTGGCCCTTATTGCAATAATACTTGATGTATTGGGATTCTTGTTCGGACTGCTATTCCTTCCCTTCATAGTTCTGCCTTTTATCTTCATGGTCCTCAACTATTTCCTGGTTTATGCGCGCATTAAAGAAGGTCGGGCGGAAATGGCAAGAACACCTTCCGTTGTACTTGGGGTCTTGGAGTTGCTGTTTGGAGGAATAATTCCCGGT
>JAJZKS010000070.1 GCA_021850835.1 Thermoplasmata archaeon | reverse complement strand
ATTGCCGAGCTAGGGCCAGGGGATGTGGCCAAATTGACAGCATTCGGCACGCTGCTATATGACAAGATCCTCGAGCTTGAACAGATCTTCGTGGCAAATATTGAGGATGTGGAGTAGAAATGGCGTTTCACAGGGAAGCCAGAGTCTCCCTCACGATGGTCATGTGCATCAGGGCCGGAGCTCCAGCCATGAGAACTGCAACGTAGGCTGCCTCTAGGATCTCATCGTCTGAAGCCCCCATTTCCTTTGCCATCTTGACATGAAAAGTGATGCACCATTCGCAGGTACTTGAAAGTGAAAGTGCAAGGGCAATTAGTTCCTTGGTCTTAGTGTCAAGCTTCCCAGGACTGAGGACCGCCTGGTTAAAGTCCATGAATGCCTTCTGGATGTTAGGCTGCCTGTCATTCCCGTACTTAATGGTTTCAGATACTTCCCTCAATATTCCTTTTGGATCCATTTTAATCGACAGGCAAATAGTTCCAACTAAAACTAATAAATTTAGGTAGGTGCAAATTTGTCATCTATTCTCAGGCACCGGGGGCCAGCAATGCGCACCATCAATGGAAACCCGCAAACACGCTTTGGTATCAGAATGCGCATGGGCCGGAAATTTATAACTATCAAGAAGAAATCATGGGCCATGTTCAAATTTGAAAGGGAGGTTGACCTGGACATTGAGAAATCATTCCTCAAGGTTTCACAGAAATTGAAGGACGCTGGCTTTGTTGTTCTGTCTTATGTTGACATTAAGGAAATCATAAAGAACAAATTTGGCGAGGATTTCCCCGGTTACTATATTCTTGACGTGTGCAAGCCAGCTGCCGCAAAGGAACTTATCTCAAGCAACCATGATTACGGGCTTTTCCTTCCCTGCAAGGTGACGCTGGAATCAAAGGGTGAAGGAAAGACAATTGTCAAGATGCTCCTAGTATCCGAACTCGCTGAGAATTACCTCAAGGCAGATCCTTCGAGGCCAAGGGCCTTTGAAGCGGAACTGAAGGAAGCAATCAACTCCCTTTAAACAGATTAAAGGGATTTTTTTTCAATCGAATTACAAAAATCATTAATGTTTCCATTACATCACAATTTATGACCACTGAACCTTATTTCGACCTGAATTCTGCAAGAAAAACACTGAGGTGGTTGAAATCCAAGATCAGTGAAATGAAAGAATTAAGCGAGAAAGGCGTGGATGCCATGGAAGACTATGACATGGAAACCGCTGAGACCCTCACTCTCAAGATACACGGCATCCTCGAGAGAATACAGAAGAAAGGCATTGTCATCCGGGACCAGGATGCCACTCTTTTTGATTTTCCTGCGGTCATAAACAATATTCCATCCTATTTGTGCTGGAGCATTGACGAAGATGACATAGAATACTGGCATTACGCAGATGAAGGTTTCTCAGGTAGGGCCAAATTAACAGGGCATGAGGACATACTAAGTTATCTTTGAGATAAGTCTTTACGTACTGCCAGAAACTCAACCGTTTACAGTCAACCATGGGAAAACTCTCTAATTGTATGTCTGCATCATTATGGATGTCATTTGAATTTTCAGACAGCATAGAATGTATTGAAGGGCATAATGCCGGAATGCCGGTAAAGGTTGTTTTCCTTCCATTCGTGCAGGGGTCTACCATGCAGGAGAAAAAAAACTATTGTGAAAACAATCTTGACCACATAAGGAAATTGCTTACCTATGAGCCCAGATCTGGGAGTAATTCTTATGGTGTTCTGGTGACAAAACCAGCGGACAGCATGGCACATTTCGGGGCATTGTATTTTGACCCTTCCGGCTGGCATGATATGTGTGGGCATGCAACCATGTTCCTTGCTAGCCTTGCAGTTCAGAAAAAATTGATTAATGCCCCAAGCGGCGCCATTTCAGCCATCATCATTGATACACCAGCTGGTTCAGTAAGCGTGAATGTGAACGTCGGGCCAGAAGGAAGAGTGGAGAAAGTATCGCTTGTAAATGTCCCTTCATTTCTCCATTCTGAACACGAAGTTGAAACTGAAGGATACGGTCCAGTCAAAATTTCAATATCATTTGGTGGCGACTTCTATGGAATCGTTGATCTGCAGGATCTCGGACTTTCTTACAGCAAAGAGATCTTGCCGGAACTCAGTAACCTGACTAAGGAAATATTGGGAAAACTAAAAGGTGAAGAAATAGCCCATCCAATTCTAAATGGTGTCAGCGGCCTCTATGGGATCAGATACCAGTACAGGACAGGAAATGAAAGAGACCCAATGTATGGGGTCCTATTCTTCGGCACAGAAAAAAGAGTCTCACTTGACCGCTCTCCTTCAGGTACAAGCAGTTCAGCCCATCTTGCATACCTTTATTATAAGGAGAAAAGCATCGAATTGAACCAAGAGGTTACATTTCTAAGCTCTATTTCAACCCGGTTCAAGGCAAAAATCCTCAGTGAACTGGAAGTTGGAAACAGGAATGCGATGGTCCCCGAGATATCATCGGTGGACAAGGCCTGTTTCATCACTGGCTTTTCTACCTATGTTATTGATGCAGATGATCCAATTGGCTCCGGGTATAAACCGTTAGAACCATTTTGAGCCGCCATTCAACCATTTATGTCTCTTGAACCTAAAATATTAGTCTCAATATCAAGCAAACCATGCCGATAATGCACAATTTCCGACGATAGTAATCTCTTATATGGTACTAAACTGATTCTATTCAGCGTTGATCAAATCATGTCAAGAATAAAGTTCAACCAGACAAGAAAGAGTTCATTTAAAACATCAATGAAAAAGTTGTCCCTAGTAATCAGAAGGGACAGGAGAGTGCAATTTTCAATTCTGTCCTTTGTGGTGTTTGCCATATTCTTCGCTTCATCCTTTTACTTACTCCCACTGGAAAACGACCCTTCCGGAAATTTGCTGAACTTCGCATTCAGGTTGCAGCCAGGGACCTCAACTACAAATTCATATAACATACTTCTCCCGCCGGGAGCGTACATTAACATCTCTTACAATGTACCTGCAGGCTCAACCGGCTCATTCTCGATCTTCGGAAAGCCTTATGGCTTTCTTGCGTCTGGCTCATTTGCCCAGATTGTAAATGAAAATGTAACTGGAACTGGCTCTTATTCATACCACAATGCCAATAATGCAGAAACCATAATTTATACGCTTTCGGCCGCGAGAGGAAATACATCAGGGAGCCCTGATTTCATTGTCAGCGAGAATCCGTATTATTATGCCACCTTCAACCCGTACATTTTCATGCTTGCGATCTTTGCCCTAGTTATATCCTGCGTTGGGCTGGCTTCCAGCATAATGAGGATGGAAAAGAACGTCAAAGGATATTATACTAAACTTGGCTGGGATGACAATTTGAAAAAGAACCCCTTTGAAGAAGGAAATGACTCTGAAAAGCCCCATGAGAACTTTTTAGGCAAGAATCACCCAAGAAAAATGAATCCGTTGGCATTCTTCGCCCTCGGCCTCCTATTCTATATTTTTGGCGTAATAGTTGGCCAGAGCTCAAGTGGCGGATATCTTTTGCTTAGCATATTGACCTACGGAATTGCGACTGCATTTGTCTTTGGGGCGTTGGTGGCATTACTCCTTAAGTGGATGCAGTGAACTCAATTACTGGAGGTGAGGAAAGTCATTCTAGCGACTTTGCCCATAATTCGGGTTTTATTTTCCCGTAGGCGACATTTTCTGCGCCAAGGAAGGTTGAAAATTCCTGCAGCTTGTCGTGCAGTTTCAATCCTATTTCCCATTCGTATTCATAACCGGGTTCGGCATACACAGCATTGACATTTAGGACCTTGCCTTGCTTGTCCAACTTAGCATCAATCCTTCCAACCAGGTCACTCCCCCATAAAATGGGCAGAACATAAGTGCCAAACTTGCGTTTTTCCTTTGGAACGAACTGCTCAAGTATGTAATCAAAATTGAACAGCTTCTTCGCCCTGTCTCTCAGGGTTATCATGTTGTCAAACGGGGATATTAGATTGAGATTCTGCTCCCATTTATCGGAGATTATGGAATCAAGCTTTTGCCTATCTTCTGAAAGTAGATACATGGGGCGCCCTTTTTGCGCCCCTTCGATATTCACTCTTACTACAGTTGACTCTTCAACGAGGGTGTGAAGAATCTCTTTTAAATTGGTATACCTCCCTCGCACAAAATACCTGTAAAGGTCGAGTTCCGGTGCAGCCCCGAGGGCTCTTAGGCCCCTTAAGGCTGCTAACCTTTCCAGTTCATCAACTGGAAGGACAGTCCTTTCGGCCCACTCTGGTAGGAAGTCTTCAGTCAGTGCCCAGACATTCTGGTTTCCTGAGTGGCCTGCAACCATGACTTCCCCTGCCATGTGAAGATGAAAGAGAAGCTGGTTAACCTCATTTCCAGAACTCCAGCCATCCGGGCTCTTTTTTCTCTTGCCATAATCCCTGAATTGGCCCGTTTCAGCGGGGCCATCTTTTAGCTTTTTGATTACACGTTCCTTCAATTCATGCTTGGAATCAATGAACCTTCTTGCTGGTTCAATATGCGAGCTCCAGCCCTTTTTCATGGACTCCGGGTACAGTTTCATCAAGGAATAGAAGATGGGATAATCCTCTGTAAGCACTATCCATGCAATCGGCACCCAGTGGAAAAAAGCCTCTTTGTCTTCGAACATCATTCTGTCAAGGTCTGACCGGCAATAATTTCCCATCCTGCTCCAGATTGATATAAGGTGGGAAGGGGCTACAACCGTAACCGGGTCCCACTGGATATAGCCAATATCTCTTATAATGGTGGCCAGCTTCTCATTGAACGAACCCTTTGGGGGATTGCCCGCAAGATACTGTTTGGAAACAGACAGTTTCTTTATGGCATCCAAGGGGACGGTTATTGTTTCTGTTTCCATGGGACCTCCTGTTCTTGATCATCTACCAGGCACCGGAGTGACAGGCACAATGTTCTGTGGGCAGTCAGCCATCCATGTCTGGTATTAAGTGATAATAATGTTAAGGCAAATTCGAAATAAGGCTTGCGATTGTTGACTGGATTATGAATTCTTTATCCTTAAGAACATTCAAGTGCAAGTTTTTTAGGTTCACAGGGCATGTAAATTCAGTTTATAGTGGAAATAGAGAATCTGGAATACAAATCAAAACTGGGAAAGCCTTCGGTTTATACTTACAGGCATCATTCTGACGAGGCTAAATATCTGGCAATTTTACTTCCCGGCCAGGCATATTTCAAGGATGCACCCCTTATGTGGTATGCTGCTTTGGCAACCTTCCAGGCCGGGGTTGACACACTAAGTGTGGAATACGGGTACCAGGCCAACAGGGTCTCCCTCGACGGAGCAAAATTTAAAATCACTCTGGAGGACTTGAAATCATCCTTGCTAGACTTCCTGTCGAAACACACCTATGAAAGGATCATCATGATTTCAAAGAGCATAGGTACACAATTTGCCAGCCAAATAGGGGGAATAGGGGCTTATGAGGTTTGGAGGCATATATTCCTTACGCCACTGAGAAGCACAATAGAATTCATGAGGAACGGCAATGAGGCTCTTGTCGTGGTAGGAGAAAAGGACCCCCTTTTCCTTGCGGAAGACCTTAATGAGGTAGCCAGAATGAAAAACGTTGAGATTTTAACCATCGCGGAAGCGGACCATCTCCTGGAAATCCAGGGCGATTATGGCAAATCATTGAGGGCTCTGGAAATGGTAGCAGGCAGATGCCATGATTACATAAAACAGCAAATTAGCAGAGTATCAGATTAGAGAACTATTGACAGCCTGAGTATGGGTTTATATGATTTTCCACTGAGGATATTCTGATCGGCTTTATACCGCAAGAAATGCAGCATGTGCACGGAAAAAAGGATCTGGCTGAGTCTAATTGATAAATCTCCTTTCTTATCATGTTAAGTAATTATAAGCTTAGAGCGGAAAGTAACATGTCAATAGTTTGTTATGCTTATTTGTAAAGAGCTAAATTTATCACTTTACCATCTCTAGTAAAGGATATGGAAAGCAATCTGGAGAAAATTCTGAAAACTGTGGAAAGAATCTCATTTTCCATAATTGGTCTTTTAACTGCGTTATTTCTTCTAAACACAGTCCTTAACCTTGGGCCTGGAACCTATGGAAGAACACTACTCCAGGGACTCTCTGTCTTTTTGGTAATTGGTGCTGTGATTCTGTTTCTCTGGGTTGCATATAATGTATTCACATACAGCAGGCCAGAAGTGAAAAAGAAACTATAGGATGTCGCCGGACAAGGTTAGTCAGAGCAAATGGTAACTTCTCTCCTGATAGTATAAACCCAAAGAAAATAGATGAGCACAAGAATGCAATAGAATGGCCTCTGGTAATAATGAAAGTTGAAAGCATCAACTTTCTTTTAGATCATGTCTATGGGGCCCCTAATTTTCTTTTAATATCTGCAAAAGGCCGGGAGCTGATAAAATAAGCGGGCACACATTATGATAAGGAAGTCAATTACCAAAAACTGCAACTAACTTGTATTCCTGGCCATCGCTTGTCTTAAATGACTCAGAAATTACCCGTAAGTCTGCAAACCCTGCTTCCTTGTATATTTCAACGAGTTCTTTCTCGCTGAAGAAAGTGGCATAGCGGTAAAAACCGCGGGGGTCTCTTATTATGTTCTGAATGTATTCGCAGTCCTTGTCAAGGATCACTGTGACAACTTCCTTTGCAATTCTCCGTGACTCCTTGAGGGCCTCTAATGGCCTGTCCAGAAAGCACATAGTTACAATGCTGAAAGAATAGTCGAAAGACTTGTCTTCAAAAGGAAGGTGTGCAGCATCAGAAAGGTAAGCTTTGATGCCTTTTCTCCTGGATGTTTCCACCATCTCAGGGACGTAATCTATTCCAAATTCTATTCCAAGAGCTGATGCGAACCGCCCTGTACCTACTCCTATTTCTATGCCTTTTCCCTGGGGCAGGATTTTCTTGAGGAATTCTATCTGATCTCCGTATTCCCTGGGATGTTCATCATACCACTGCTCATAATTGGTATAGTGGTTTTCGAAATAGCGTCTCTTTGCCACTTCTTCCATAAAATAGCAGTGGCTTCGGAGATAAGAACTTGGAACCTAAATTTATGAGCTCAGGAAAACAGGAATTATTTAATCAGAACATGGATTCTCAGAATTAAATAACATTCCCATCAAGAGGAAAAATACAAGTTCTGCCATGAGGTCTGCATCCTTATATTTTTAAACATCGTCCTCTAAGTTCCATATGGGCAGGAAAATCACGGTTAATCTGCATATGTCCCTAGATGGTTATGGGGATATCCCCGAATATCCCGGTTCTAATGTTAAACTGGCAGTGCTTGATGAATTCAGGAAAGACATGTGGATGAGCAGGAACGATTCTTTTGACACGATAATGTATGGCAGAAATTCATGGGAAGGTCATGCACAGGTTCATGCTTTGTTAAAAATAAATCCCGCTGACCCTAAATTTCTCTTTGATTTCTCCAAGTTCGTTGAGAAATGCGAGCCCATAGTCCTCAGCAACACTTTGGAAAAGGCTGCATGGTGGTGTGCAAAGATAATGAAAGGAAAACTAGAAGAAATAGTGCCTATGCTAAAATCTGAACCCGGCAAAGACATAATTGTAGACACTGGGCCTTCCCTTGCCCATGAATTTATTAAAAATAGACTTGCAGACGACTGTCGAACCCCGATATTTCCAGTCATTCCTGGAAAGGCAATCATTATTGGGGGCCAATGCTAAACCTGCAAACCTTGAAACTGGTAAAATTTGAAAAGAGGAATAAGATGGATTATATTTGCATTATGGGGCAGTAAGGTAGATGGCGGCCATTTTGCACTATCTACTAATCAAGCCGTAAAGGAAGATAAAAATTCCTACTGCTACCGGTATAAGGAAGTTCGGCCGAAAGCCGCGATAAATAACCAGCACAACAGCTAGTACCCAGAGTATTGCACCCATAAGCAAGAATCTGAACCTCATTTCCTTAACCTTCGGTAAGAAAAGCCATTATGGAAGAGTAATATATTTGCATTAATGCGGTAAGCCATTTAATACTGTTCCTCGACTGACTTCTATAAGTTTAATTTCTTCTTGAGTTTTTTGGGATAAGTTGTACTATAATAATCTACATATGATACCGATTTAGGTTTTAACCTCATTT
>JAJZKS010000069.1 GCA_021850835.1 Thermoplasmata archaeon | reverse complement strand
ATGACAAGCGTCCCACCATTAACTGCCTGTATGAAGTACTGTGCCTGGTTCTGGGAGGTTGAATTCAGTAGGCCATTGGCATCCTGAAGCTGTGTCATGACCTGGTTGTCCAGTTTTAGTGTAAACTGGGACCCGTTTGAAATTACACTGTTGGGGATGAATATTGCAACATTTGCCCCCTGCTGTGTCTGTGATGAGAGCTGTACCTGTACTCTGTTCTGGTAAGCGTGCTGCAATGCGAGGTTCAGGGAGGAATTGTAGTAGTAAGTGTAGTTGTATGGGGTGGTCTGGGCGCTTCCAAGGTAAATGAATGCTCCAAGATGGCCATTCTTCAGCGCGTACTGGAGCTGGTTCTGCAGCTGGAGAGAATAGTTAAAGTAGTGGTTCTGTGCAACGAACTGCACATAGGAAACTGAAGTTGTGCTTATTGATATTGTGTTCCCATTAACAGATACGGACCCGTCATGCACAAAGAGCTGCCCCTTGAAGGTGCTGTTGGATATGGAAATTATGGTGGGAGCTGCCATTATGCTGAACTGATTTCCAACAGTCATTCCTGTGAAATTGCCAAAACTATGCCCGTAAGCATGTCCTATACCGGGAGTGTTATGGGCAAAATGCAATGTCGAAATGTTCAACCCATTCGAGACAACCATGGTGAGGGTTCCATTGCTGGTGAAGAAATCGCTAAGGGTTGCTATGTTGTTGTAAATCTTGAAGATTGATGTCTGATTGGCAAAGAACAGCGCATTTCCAGCAACTATCGGATCAGTGCTAGGGAAGAACGGTGAAAAATATCCGTTACCGAAATTGCCATATCCCTTGGTTGAAATGCTGTTGAACACCACCGTGTTTGAATACACATTTGTGTAGTCAGTTATGACTCCCGTGGCATTGTTGAAATTAAGTGTCAGATACTTTCCTGTTACCTGTCCGGTGGCAGAGTCATAGATGAGCGGATTGACACTGAGGCTCTGGTTCTCGGCCTGTTTCTCTATGGAATATTTTATTGTCCCGCTTGGTGTCATTCCCACTATGAGTGAAGAACTTGTTGCCAGGCTGGTGTTCGTGAAAATAATGGTCTTTCCGTCCAGGGAAAGTGTTGAGGGGGCGTTTGACATATAAAGTATGAACCCGTCTGTAACATTCATTCTGTATATTGTGTTATCAAAGAAGCTGAACAGCAGGGAGTTTGTGTTCGAAGTACTGTAAAGCCCTGTCAGGGAGCCCGCAGTTACTTGTGTGGCAACCGATGGAAGTGAGACAGTTATGGTAGGAAATACACCTATAGCCGGAGATGTTGTGGAAAGCAGCAGCATATCGTTGTCGTCCGTGGTATAGATCGATACAGCGCTCAAGTCAGCAACATTGTTCACATCGCAGTATTCCTGTGGAGCGACCGTTGAATTCTTTCCTACAGTAACAACCTGTGAAGCAGTAAGAATTGTGTAGTTAGGATTTGCATATGTGATATTATAGATTGTACTGGTTACCGGGTCGTAAGACAGGGAGTAATTACCAGCCTCCACCGCGGTCACCTGCGCAGAGGCGTTGCCGGAAAGGACGGCCAGGGATGATAAGGTCATCATGATGGTTATGGCCATTATCAACCATTGTTTACTTAGTGATTTACTCATTTAAGTCACCGATTAAAATATCAAAATTCAATTCTTTATGTCGATTCCTCACCTATAAGGAAAAGTGCCAATTCCCTAGTGTTTTCAAGGGCCGATTTATTTATGTGCCAATTGATATATCGGAAATCCGCCATTGAACGGCAAAAATGTGAATTCTCAGACTGCACCAAGAGTGACAGTACCCTTGATATGCTG
The DNA here is from genome assembly GCA_021850835.1 of Thermoplasmata archaeon. The sequence continues at coordinate 6,411 of JAJZKS010000069.1, read as the reverse complement.
GTTTTAATAAGTGCAACATTATGCCCTGAGAAGGGAATTACAACGCCCCTACCGTAATCTGTCCCATGTTTGCAAAAAGGTGAGAAATGATTTGAACAGCGGTGAAAGCCTACTTCCTACGTCGGGAGGTGCCCATGGTGAAAGGCTGGCAATATTTTCATCAATTACGCTGGTTTACACCGGCTTCAGTGCCGCATACCTGTTCATATCGCTGTTTCTCCTGCAACAGAAAAATGCCCCGCTTCCTGAGATAGGGATAATCTACCTTGCCACAGGAGGCATTGACATACTTGTCCAGACCATTGGAGGACGTCTCTCTGACAGGCTGGGTACCAAGACAGTGATGTCAGTTGGCCTGCTTGGGTCTGCAGCTATATATTTCCTCTTCATTCTTCTTATCCTCACTGACGGCCCTGTATTCTTGTATATCGCGACATTTCCAATATTGGGCCTGTTCGGCGGCTTATTTCAGCTTGCCCTCTCCTCTTATGTTTCTGACAGGGAGAAGGAAGAGATGGCTGGAGGGCTGTCACAACTTTATGTGGGATTGAACTTAGGGTTTACAATTGGACCAATCACAGGAGGCTTTGTCATTAGCTACTTAGGATATTCATACCTCTTCCTGATGGGTCTGCTGACATCAGTTGCCGCAATATTCGTAATTATGCTTGGCGTAAGGGCCAATCCCAAATATGCTGAAAGGGCCACAGAATTCCAGAAACTTGGAAAAACAAATATCTTCAGGCAAAAAGGCATTTTCACCTTGCTCATACTGGTGTTTGTCTCCTGGTTTGTGATTTCATACCAGGCTGTACCTCTTTCAATATTTGAATCTAAATTTCTGGTTCTCACAAGCATAGAAATAGGCATCGTGCTAAGTACCAATGGTTTCCTAATCACGGTTTTCCAGGTTCCCATTTCAAAGCTCATCAGGGTAGAGGAGAAAGGAACGCTCATTCCCATTGCACTGGGTTCAGCAATAATGGCTGCAGGATATGCAATCATCTCAGTTTCACACACTTTTCTTCCCATGATACTTGCAATCGCTATCACAACATTCGGGGAAATGATGATTGCAGTGCCCACACAGGTTGTAATTACACTGTTTTCCAAGAGCCACAACAGGGGACAGTACCAGGGATACTATTTTGCATTCTCACGTGGGGGTGCTTCATTTTCCTCCTTTGCAGGCCTGCTGCTATTCAGCTACTTCATAAACCATGCTCAATATGCCTGGTATATTGTCATCTTAATAGCACTCTTTGCGGCGATGGCATATTCAATATTATCACCAACGATTATGATGGAGTACAGTGCTTCTTCCAAACAGGATTTGAGTAATTGAGCAAGATTATTTAACTCAATTTTAAGTTATAACTTACAGTTTTAATACTTCTCTGAAATACAGCATTGTGTACGCTGAAGTAAGCGCTAAGCCATTTAGGCAGTTCCACTTCAAGAACATAATAGTGAACGGAGTCGGGGTTTTATCAGACTCCTACAACCTCTATGCTATCTCCCTGGTTTTCTTTTCCATTACAGGTTACCTCCATGCGAGCCCTGTGGACTATTCTGTACTGACAGCATCTGGGTACATTGGGGCCGCTTTTGGGGCCATACTTTTTGGTGTGGTTGCAGACCGCATCGGTAGAAAACCCATGTATGGAATTGACCTAGCCCTTATCTTTCTGGGTTCAGCTGCACAGTTCTTCACAACCAGCTATTCATTCCTATTCATCGCCCGCCTTATCATGGGATTTGGAATTGGCGGAGACTATGTCATGTCCCCGGTGATAATGGCTGAGAATTCCAACACAAAAGACCGCGGCAAACTGATGGCCACAACCTTTTCCATAATGTTTCTCATTGGTGCAGTCCTGGCTGCTTTCGTTGTCCAGGTAGTTGGAACTATCATGAGCCCCTCAGAAGCCTGGAGGGTTGAGCTGGCTTTCGGTGCAGTGCCAGCCCTTTTCGTAATATATTACAGAAGAAAGATACCAGAAACATACAGGTTCAAGACCAGGGTAAAGGGAGATGTTGACTCCAATTTCAGCGCGACCGTCAAGCCAGAGAATGGGCTAAAGCTGCAGAAAGACAATGTCAAATTCACATCAAGATTCTTAAGGTCCCTGCCTGTAATCCTAGCAGGAAGCATACTCTGGGTTCTTTACGATGCCTATTCTAGTACATTCACCATATTTGGCCCCATAACAATAGCTGCAAACCTTGGGCTCACCCCGATTGGATTCACTTATGTAGCAGTTTTCCTTGCTGGCCTCCCAGGAACCATATTGTCTCTCTTCCTAATCGACAGGGTAGGAAGAAAGAAACTTGTGGTCTTTGGGTACTTAGGGGTATTCGCTGCTCTCCTGCTTTATTCCATACTTTTAGTTTCCCCCGGGATATTTGGAATACCTCCATCGACTGGGGCATTGATTGGCATAGCCGCATTACTTGGAATGATTTTTTACATGTTCAACTATCTGTTCTCCGCAGTGGGCCCCGCCACCATTATTGGGGGCACAGTTATAGTTCCCGAGCTCATTCCAACCAAAATAAGGGCCAGCGGACAGGCACTCAATGTGTTTATAGATCGGCTCGCGGCCGCAGCTTTCATCAGCCTCTTTCCAGTACTGCTCAGCTTTTTCGGGCTTGGGGCCATGATTCTTATTTACGCGCTCATAGCCGTTGGCTCCAGCATCCTGATGTTTTTTGCACTTCCAGAGGCCAAGGGGAGGACGCTTGAAGAACTCGCCAATGAACCTGCAGAATCAGGCAATGCTCAACAGTCTGGTTCCTAATAGCTGGATTTTTCTTGTCCAGCAAATATCAATTTTTCGCGTCGCCAAAGCAGCTTATTCTTCAAAACGCTTACTGATGCAGGAATTTACGTAATCTTTTAATCACTTTATGAGCATGGGCTATCAATGACTCATGAAAAGACTATTTGGGAGAATCTGAAACCTGATGAAGAGAAGAAGCTTGAGTCTGTTTCATCCGGATACATAGACTTCCTCTGTAAGGCTAAAACAGAAGCAGAGGCTGTTGACTACTTCATGGAACACCTTCTGAAAGAAGGTTTTCAGGATCTTGAAAAGCTTGACAAACTCAAGCCGGGGACAAAGTTCTTTTTCAACCACATTGGAAGGACCCTTGCTGCAGGAATAGTGGGCAAGAATGAGTTCAAGAATGGCCTTTTCATCATCGCCTCGCATATTGATTCACCGAGGCTTGATCTTAAGCCCAGACCACTCTATGAGGATTCTGATACGCACACCGCTCTGCTGAAGACACAGTATTATGGGGGCGTGAAGAAGTACCAGTGGGTAAATGTGCCCTTAGCATTGCATGGCAGGATATTCACTAAGGATGGCAGGGTAATCAAAGTTAACCTGGGTGAAGATGAAAAAGAGCCAGTGCTATTAATTCCTGATCTGCTGCCCCATATTTCAAAGATGCAGCGTGAACGGAAATTGTTTGAAGGCATAGCTGCAGAGGAACTCAATGCTGTTGCAGGAAGCAGGCCGGGCGATTTCAAGGAAGAAAAATTCAAAGGATATGTCCTGAACATGCTAAAGGAAAGGTACAGTGTTGAGGAGGAAGACCTATCATCCGCAGATCTAGCCCTGGTTCCTGCCGGGAGAGCAAGGGAAGGTGGCTTTGACTCGTCCCTGGTCATTGGATACGGGCATGACGACAAAGCGTCTGCCTATACCTCGTTCAGGGCATTCCAGGACATTAAAGAACCGGAAGACACAGTTCTCGTTCTTTTCTTCGACAAGGAAGAGATAGGCAGCCAAGGGACCTCAGGATCACAGTCAAACTTCCTGGAATATGTGGCTACAATGTTGCTGCATAAGCTCATCGGGCAATCTGACAACTTTCATCTCCTCTCTCTACTGAGAAAGAGCAACGTCATCAGTTCAGATGTTGACGCGGCAATGGATCCTAGCTTCAAGGGTGCGCATGATGAACACAACGCTGCCAAGCTTGGCTCAGGAATAGTTATTGCTAAGTACTCCGGATATGGGGGGAAATTTGAGGGTTCGGAGGCACCTGGCGAATTTGTTGCTTTTGTGAGAAAAATCTTCGAAAAGCACAATGTCCCGTACCAGTTTGGAACCTTAGGCAAAGTGGACGAAGGCGGAGGAGGCACTGTAGCGCAGGATTTTGCCAGACATGGGATGAATGTGGTTGATGCCGGAGCACCCGTACTAGGCATGCATGCTCCGTTTGAAATTGTAAGCAAGGCAGATCTGTACAGCTGCTACAAAGCTTACAAAGCTTTCATGTTGCATTGACCTGCAACTACCCACCCTTTCAGAACCTTGTGATCACGGGTTTCCAAGGATCATGGAGAGAAGGAAAAGCATAATGATTCCGTAGATGAAAACTAGCATAAATCGCCGGAACATTAAGTAATTCATTATCCCACTATTTTAAAAATGCCAGCCAAAACTATAAACATCTGTCCTTAGATATTATAAATCTTATTTATAAACATTAAAATTTGAAAATATACATTTGATGCCGAATTAGAGAGCTTTTCATGAAGCTTTATGAAATATTCTAAAGTAATAAGATATCACATGGATAACAATGGTGCGTGAAAATATCAATGGCAGATTTAGCAGAAATCCTGATGTTGGAGCATTTGGCAATAAGGCATACCAGAAAGGAATTGGAAAAAAAGCCTGATTATGTGTCTCTTGAGACTTTCAATGAATACCTGAAGGATTGCCACATAGAAATCGAGGAGAAGATCCTTTTTCCAGTCCTTTTAGAAAGCTCTGAAATATCGTCATCCCTCAAGGAGGAAGCCACTCGCATCGTGGCGGACCACAAACTCATAGAGGCACTGTTCGGAAATCTTTCAAGATGGCATGCTTCCAGGGACATGGAGAAATTTACATCCAGGTACCCACTTTATTTCAGGCTCCTGCAGGATCACAACGACAAGGAGGACTCAATCGTTTTCCCCCATTGGAATTCAATAATTGAAAGTACACTGTTGCAGGCAAAAAAGGAAGCTGGCAGTATCATAGATTCATTCGGTAAGAAGCGATATCTGGAGGTGACTGGCCTTACTCCGGAGAGTTATTCATATCTTTTCCGTTGACAAGAGACTCAATAAACGCCAGAGAAACCATCAGAAAGCCATTGATGCTATATGAAAAAAAATTAATTCCTCAAAAGCGCAATTCATTTATGTCATTTTGCAACTTACAGTTTAGGTTTTAGGGTTAAGACTAACATCTTGTTAAAAGAATTCAGTATGACTGAATTTTTCAAGCCCCATTCTGATGCCGTTAAAGTTGCCCCAACAGTTACTTTGGTCGAACAAAAGCCTATAAACAGAAGTGTGTCCAGGATGGGAGGACGTGTCTTTTGTACACCAGAGGCTAATGAAGCAATCAAAAAACTGACGGAAGAGATAGGCCCCATCATGTTCTATCAGCCAGGGGGCCCCAGCGATTGCATCTTTCCCATTTGTTTCAGACTCTGGGAATTCATTGCCAGTGGAAATGATATTTTATTTGGAAAGCTTGACAATATACCAGTCTATATTGACAAGAGGCGGGCCCAGAACTGGAAATATTTCCAGCTTGTGTTGGATGTTGCCCCTGGAGCTCCGAGAAGTTTTTCAATAGCAGCTGGAGATAATCTGCATTTTGTATCGAGATCCAGTATTATGAACCCGGAATTTTTCCTGATGTAGACCTTCAGGAACGAGATTTTTTATTCAATGGAATCACAGTCCGCATCATTCTTTGATTTTCCTGATGCAACTGTGCTCAGGACGAAACAGGAGAATCCAATTCAGCACCGTCTTTCTTTCGGGAACCTCTGATGAAAGAAGTTATTCCGGCCAATATGAGGAAGACGAGGCAAAGCCAGAGAGCGGAATGTATTCCGGCAAGAAACTGCCTGGATACTCCACCAGTCAGGGAGCTCTCTCCCAGAAAGACCTCGAAGGCAACGTATCTTGGAACACTGATAGAGGCAATTGTTATGGAAATAACATAGCTGAGCAATGTGCCAATGGCCGATAATGTTCTAAGGAGTCCAGAAATGGAACCATAGAGCTTCTTTGGGGCACTAGACATCACGGCACTGCTGTTTGATGGCCAGAACATGGCGCCACCAACACCGGATATTATTGATGCGATTATGAGGACAATTATTGCCGTGTTGACCTGAAGTTCGAGATATATGAGTACAGCCACAGCCATAAGGAATATTCCTGCTGATGCCACTATAGAGGGGCCCAACTTGTCGGAGAGTTTTCCCATCTTTGGCGAGATCAGGCTGGAAATTATGTATCCTGGAACTAGAAGGAGAGAAGCATAAAGGGGGTCGTAACCCCTGATTCCCTGCAGATACATAATGAGAAGAAATATGACAGAAAGG
>JAJZKS010000068.1 GCA_021850835.1 Thermoplasmata archaeon | reverse complement strand
CACGGTGTTCAGGGCAATGAATGCCAATAATATCTGATCTGGAAATAATCAAGAGTGCAATAATCTACGGAGATATCGATGATGCGATGGAAATCATAAAAAGGAGGCAGATTTCCCTCTCATACTACTTGAAGAAGAATCCCAGGGAGAAGCACATTACATACTCGATCTTCCTGAAATCCCTTGAATCACTCCTCAAAGGCGAGATAAGCCTTGATGCATTCAGGGAAAAGGTTGGTTCCCTCCAGGGCCTTACAGAGTTAATGGATCTCTCAGGGGATACCAGCGAAATCCTGGACTCTCTCTGCTATCTTCTTGAGTACTCTCTCGACAGGTACAATGTCAGGTATCCGGAATTCGACGGAAAGAGGTGTGATGACAAATGAATAGGGATTTCGACCACTGCTTTTCCCACCTTGAAAACACAGAGGAATCAGCTGCGCATTGCATACACTGCCTGAAGAAGCAAGGTGAGCAGGTACTTTATGATGAACAGGAGAAGCGCCTAAAGCTTGGCAGGGAAGTCTATGACAAGCACTATTCCGGCGAGATGAAGACGATTAGCGGAATCCTCGGTATCAACTCACGGGAAGCTTACGAGAAAATGGACAAAAAATACAACCTTACCATGTACTGATATTTCATCAGCATGGTGACTATTATTTTACAATAAACCAGTTTACCGGCAATTCACGTTACATCCTTACAGGGTGAACTATCTTTCAAGCGAGGGATATGGCATTATTTATCATTAATTGGCAGAAAATAGGCATAAATCCAACCCCTCTCATACCTTTGTGAATTTAAGCGCGACCAGAGTTCCGGTAATTTCATGAGTCTTCATTGTTCCGGGGACATTGATGTTTTCAATATCCTTCTTTGTGAGGCCATGTCCATGCCCTGCTATCGAGCTCTTTTCAGTATCGGGCAGGAGATTCTCATAAATTATCATGGTTCCACTTGTCATATGCCTTTCTGCAAGGTATATGAGATCATCCTGGCCATTTTTCCAGTGATGGAAGGAGAGTGAACTGAAGATCACATCGAAATTTCCGCCGATTCCAGTATTAGAACTGTTCCCAAGTGAACTCTCCACCCTGGATGAAAGCATTAGCTTCCTGAATCTGATGTTAGCAATTTTCACCATTGTTGGAGATGGATCGACACAATGTACCCTTACGCCAGGGATCTTGGCCCCAATCATCGCAGCCGCAATTCCAGGGCCGCTTCCTATTTCCAGCACTGTTGAAGGCTTCAGGGAAGCTATATCTTCGGAAATCTTGTCGTAGACCACTCTGTGGCGTCTGGATCTGGCTGCAAAAAAGGAATAGATCCTTGCAAATACTGGACCGAACTCAGCCTTTTCCCCACGTGGGTTCCCATGGTTTTCCAAGGATTACAGCACCTCTAATTTTCCTATACCTGATTATGGTTGCTACAATAATGAATCTTCTTGAGGTAAAAGAAGACAGATTAGATGTGAACTTCGCCAGGAAACCATTTGTGGTCCTGAAAATCGCCTTCATTGAATACAGCCATAGCCAGAAGAATTTCAACCAAATGATTGTCCAATTCGGCAAATCGAAGTGATAATTTTTCCGGGTGAATGGCAGAATGAACTCTTAAGTAAAGGAATTACTGAAAAGCTTGGAATCAACCGCATCACGTGTTGTATTAGGCAGAGGTTTCATGATATGTTGATAGAAATATTAAAAAAACTCCTCCGTTCATAGTGATGGAAGTTTGTTAAAGAACAATTAAATTTGGGCGCATTCCCGTTGTAGTTGAACCTAAATCCAGTCCAAAATCAATCTTGCAGCATTATACAATGCAGCCACGGTGCTTCCAATGAATGATAGGAGGATAATGCCCCATCCTATGCCATTTGAAATCCATGAAAGAATAAATCTTAGAAATGCTGGCGCCGGCTCTGCAAGATGGGTAAAATTGAATGGAAATGTTGCAAGAAACCATATGGATGCAATCATAAGAAACACATTGGAAGCCAGCTCAATGGGGCGGGCCCTATCTCTCCTGCCAATAACTGCCCTGGCGCCGGATGCCATGATCGAAAATGCGAATGAGCCATAGAGTAGAAGAGAATCAGGCCAACCAAAATCTGCAGTCATAAATCCAGTGCTGGTTATCTGATGGAAGGCAAAGAATGCTGCGACAAGGGTAGCCAGTGTGATCCCGAATAACTCTCCTATGCGTTCCGGTATTGTCAGAACGTTCTTGGCCCGGGGAAAACTGGGTCTCTTGATTTCTTCCATGTCAATCTGGCCTCTTTTTCGTTCTTTACCAGAAAGCCAACATACCCTGGTTGTCCCCACCTTTACTGGGGTGGCCTGGAGACTCAAACAAGTGTACAAAGATACGACTGACCCAATCCATATGAACTCCGAACTGACACAGGTTTTGGCCTCTTCTGGTTCTTACGCCTTATAAAACTATAGGCCCGTCAACGGACTTATGGTTTGCTCCAAATCCATTAAGGAAACAAAGCAATGTTAATCCGTAAAGGAAAGCATGGCACTATTCCTATTTATTCAACCCTTTGCTCGTCCCGTCTATTTTTGTGTTTTGCGGCTTATGCGTTCAAAAACGAAAAAAATTTGAGGTTTGTACTGCAGTGGTGAAATTTTAATTACCTCATTGATCACTGAAAGGTTGCCAATTACTCGTACGCCGATGGTTTCCATAGAAGAAAGCGAAGGAGTCAACAAGATAGTCATTTCCAACGGAGTAAACAGTTGCCTGAACAATGATGGGCTCCGTGACCTGCTCATAGCCATTACCGATGCAAGTTCCAGTGGCGATTCTCCAATTCTGCTAACTTCAGACAGCAAGCGTGCCTTCTGCATGGGATACACTTCTGATTGTAAGCGCATAAGCGACAAGATGCACCTCAGAGAGGCTTATTCGCTGGGAACCACAATCGCAAAGACCATGCTGGCTTCAAAGCGGGCAATCATAAGTGCAATAGACGGTTATGCCCTTGGATTGGGTCTTGAACTGGCACTTTGTTCAGACATAGTAATAGCCACAGAACGTTCAAAATTTGGAATGCCTGAGGTTGCATTCGGCCTGCCATCCCTAACGGGGATCCTTCCTGAAGTGCCTGATAGATATTCGGGCCTGGCATACTCCCTCATAAAGAAGGGGAAGATTTTTGACGCCATGGAGGCTAAGGAGGCAGGAATAGTGAAGGAATTCGTTAGCAGTGAAAACTTCCAGCGACATGCCCTTGGACATGCTAGGAACGTTGAATCTAGGCTCTTCAGAATAATCAAAAACGGATACCAGGGTTCACAGAACCGCTATATCCTTGATGACCTGTTTTTCAAAATATACGATCCTACCTGCTTGACCATGATGCAACTAGAAAGGTTCAGAAACAGTATTTGAATCCTTGGCGCCAAACTTCCTTTCATACCTTCTGGTGAAGTATATGCCTGAGAAGTAAAGGCCAATCATTGGAAGCGCCATCAGCACCTCAGTAAACCCTGTAACGCCGGGTGAAAAAATAAGGCCAAAAAAGAGCGAGCCGATTACCGCATACCTCCAGTTCTTTGCCCATGTCTCCGCCATTACGATTCCGGCCCTTGTAAGGCCATACATGAATACCGGGACCTCAAAGGAAAAACCGAAGCTTATGATGTAGATTATCAGGAAAGATATGAAACTCATGAGGCTCATGGTGGTCTGGGAACCAACCCCCACGTCAAAATTGTTGAATATCCTGAACAGCGTGGGTGCGATCCAGAGCAGCCCCATTAATGAGCCAGCAAGGAAAAGTAGGCTTGCCGGAACAAGTATCGTCCTGAGCAGGAGTTTTTCACTCTTTTTCAGCGCCGGGCCGAGGAACATGCTGATCTCATACACTATCACTGGCATGGACAGAATCAGGGAAATAAACATGGATACATAAGCGTCTGCAGTTAGGCCATCAGCAGGCTTCACTATGATGAGCTTTGTATCAGGCAGAAGAACCCATTTCTCTATTGCCTGGAGGAGTTGTGCTGATATATTGTGGTAGATGTCTGGATAAACGAAAGGAAATGTCCTTCCGAAAAAGGTTACGTCACGGATGCTGAAAAAAAGCAGGAATGCGAAAAAAAGCAGAAATACGGCTAGAATTCGCACTACTCTGTGCCGTAGCTCGTCAAGATTCCGAAATACTATCGGAATAATGTCGTCCTGGTTCATTTGCCACTGGTTTTCAGTACGTCCGATATTTCCTGGCTCAACTGCTCATCTGTCTTGTTTGCAGGGTCTATTCCCAGGTTCTTTGCAGCTTCAGCGTAATTAACCTTTGTGCGCTCAGAAGGTGCTTCCGGGGTTGAGTACATGGCTTTCTTGAGCTCTGTCTCAAGCTCAACCTGGCCCCTTTTGAACTCCCCAGTGGCTCTTCCCAGATTCCTTGCGAAATCAGGGATCTTTTTCGCACCACCGAATAAGACCAGTGCAACAACCAATATGATGATCCAGCCACCGATGTTGTCCCACATAAGCTATGTATATTGGCTATTTATTTAATCTTTTAGAGTATCTGCAGGCCATTGGAAAATGCGGCATCTGCAAATCTCACTAATATCTTAGGGTTATCTGATCAAGCCTCCATAATAGACAAGGCGATAAACTTCACTTTCATTTAGCAGGATCAATTCTTCTCCGGTGAATTTTTCAATAGAGCCTTCATAATTGTTCTCGTAAGTAAATTCTCCTTCCCTGAAAATCCTTGGGCCTCTGGCTGGAAAATCCAGAGATAGGCTCCGGAGAGCCCTCTTCAAAAAGGAATATATTTCCCTAGAATCCAATGGCGATGTGGTTCCTCCGCTGTACACCATTGTCCAGATGGGTGTTTGCCCTTCGTACACGACCTCTATGCCGGAGAACTGTTCAGAACCGAAATAGATGTCCCTGTAGAGATATCTGCCCTTTGAATACTGAAGTTGCCTTGAAGATTCCAGAGATGGCTCAGAAACAGTTTCAGGTGATTCAGAGGCGTACGTCTTCTTCTTTGCTTCAATAAGAAACTCCACGAATGGCCGTGAGATATGAGGCATTATGGTTCATAGGTACGGTGTAGTTTAAGATGACTGTACAAATTGGAAATTATGGCAGGTCTAGGTCCACGGTGTAGCCTATCTGCCTGAATTTCTCCCCTGCCCTGATAAGCCCTTCCTTTGTTTCAGGCTCTACTAAACTGAAGGAAAAGGACACCATCTTCTTAGTGCTGTTGAGAACAACAAAACCGATTGTCTTGTCAGTGGGAAGAACTTCATCTGTCCTTGAAAAATTTTCAATGAATTCCGGCAATCCTTCCTCAACATACTCTGAGTTAAGGAGATCAGCCAGGGAATCCAGCGAGGGAAGAAGTTTGGAGAGTTCAACACAAATTACCGAGGGGTGGATTGACCCCACGGAAAGATTGTACATTGCGCAGTTAGTCAAGGCAATCAGGCTTTGACTCTCTTGAGGTACCATCTCTCTGCGCCAGCTTCCTTTTCCCTCTCAAGCGCTCCCTTGAAGGTATTCGGCGCTGATGCAATTCCCTCAGTTCCCGGTTCCCAGTTTGCGGGTGTTGCGAGCTTCTTGTCCCAGTTAAACTGGAATGCTTTGATGACCCTGATGATTTCCCTCATGTTCCTTCCAACTTCTGCAGGATAGTATACCATCCATCTGATTGTCTGGTTTGGGTCTATAAGGAAGACGCCCCTTACAGTCGTGCCCACTTTTTCATCCATGAGGTTATACTCCCTGGCTACTTCCTTTTCCAGGTCAGCGAGCACGGGGAACGGAACCTCAACACCATACTTTTCCTTGATATCCTTGAGCCATGCAATATGGCTGTATATGCTGTCTACGCTGAGGCCGATGAGCTCTACACCCAGTTTCTTGAATTCATCGAAGTTTTCTGTAAAGGCCATAAACTCAGTAGTGCACACTGGAGTAAAGTCCGCAGGGTGCGAGAATAGCAGAACCCACTTTCCCTTGTAGTCGGAAAATGTTATGGGTCCCTGTGTCGAGTTTATGGTAAAGTCCGGCGCTTTTTGTCCTAGATGTACTGGCATTTTTTATTTCACCTTATTACACGATCTGGAATTCCTATATTAACAGTGAAGATAGGTGCAAAAATGGCTTTATTCTATATTATTCTTACATAGGTATTCAGCGAAATAGGTAATCACCATGTCAGCGCCTGCCCTGAAGATGGAGGTGACACTTTCCTCTATTGCTCCGGGCGCAAGGTAGCCGTTGTCCACAGCCATCCTGATCATGGTGTATTCTCCGCTGACACTGTATGCTGCAATGGGGGCATCGAAAGATTCCCTTGCCCTGCTAATGATGTCAAGATAGGGCAAAGCCGGTTTCACCATTATGATGTCTGCGCCCTCATTGAGATCCCGTTCAATTTCCATCATCGCTTCCCTAGAATTCCTTGGGTCCATCTGGTAAGACCTCCTGTCTCCAAAAGAGGGAGTAGAATCGGCTGCATTCCTGAACGGCCCGTACATTGTTGAAGCGTACTTTGCGCTGTAAGCCATAATTGGGACGTTGTGGTAGCCGGAACGGTCTAAGGATTGCCTTATAAAACCAACCTGCCCATCCATCATGCCGCTGGGGGCAACAATGTTCACGCCAGCCTTGGCGTAGGACAATGCAATTTTCCCATAACTTTCGAGCGTCGAATCATTGTCGACCTCTTCGCCGTGCAGGATGCCGCAATGCCCATGGGAAGTATACTCGCACATGCAAAGGTCAGCGATGACAACCTGCCTGGTGATTTTCCTTGCAACCCTTATGGATTCCTGGACTACTCCATCCTCCTGGTAGGCAGAGCTCCCCCTGTCATCCTTCTCCCTCGGTATCCCGAAGAGCAGGACGCTCCTGACGCCTGCCTCATCCAGGTCACCTATGTAATCAGGGAGGCTCTCAAGTGTCTGTCGGGAGATGCCTGGCATGGAAGGTACAGGAACCGGTGATTTTGCGGTTTCGTCAATGAAAATCGGCATAATGAGCTTTCTGGGGTCAAGAATCGTTTCAGAGACTAGGTCCCTGATTTTATCATTATTGCGCAGGCGCCTTGGGCGTGAAACAGGAAACATAAAGCATAAATTGCCTTCTGCAATTAAACTTATTGAGAATAGGGTTCTGATAGCATGGTAAAGATTACTTCCCAGGGAACAATGGTACTCCCTTTTCAGAGGCTTCAGGAATTATTGAAGACGGTTGACACAGAAAGAAACAAGTTCCATATAGCAAGGGACACTGTGACAGACAATCTGGCAAACAAGGATCAGGAGACAACTCTAGGTTCCATTGATTTTGAGGTTTCCGGAAACAGGGTCACTGTAACATGCGATATCTCTGGAGGCAGCGTGAAAGGGGCATTCAAGCGCTCTTTTGATATTGTTTACGAAGTGCTGTCCGAACTTCTTGAAATTACAATGAAAGACAGGGACATAGAGAACGAGGACACGCTTATGGCAATAAGGGACATAACAATTGTAGATGTTTCAGAAGAGTGACATTACCAGATTTCGATGATCACACAATTTCATGCATTACAAGCGATGGCCAGCCATCGTTGGTGAATTCAGGGGTTGCAACATAGAAGACCTTAGGGGCCGAATTCACAACTGCATATCCGCTCACTTCCTTGAAATGCATTGTGAAATTTGAATAATGGCTGATTTTCTCATAGTACTCATCATCTGCAATGATGACGATGGCACCGGTTGGCCTTATGCTGTTTATTAAGTTCACAAGGTCTCCAAAGAAGTCAGGCCCGTACGTGAACATAAGAAAATCCGTTGAGAAGAAGTAGAGATCCGGCCGTGATGAAGCTGACATGAAGAAATCTATGACATCATTGGGAAAGTCCTCAACTATTCCCTTTCCTTCAAGGTTGATTACAAATGAGTTTGCTCTCTTTGACTTCTCAGCTGTGATGTAATGCTTCATGGTTTCTGAATCCATTGAGTTAACTAGGATCCTTGAGGTTTCATAACTGCTTGAGGTGGCATCAATGACTCCTCTTCCGTCAAGGATTGCATCCTTGATGAGGTTATTCTTCACAAGGTTCACAACATCATTGACAACATTGGAATTGCCCTTCCTGTGCAGCATGATGACTGACCCCAGGGGAACTGTGTTTGTCCCGGTCTTGGTGAGTTTCTGAAGATCATCTGACTCAAGGGGCACCTCAAACTGCTCCCTCTTGCCTTTCTTATCTATCTTTACTTTCTTTTCAGGATATATAATCTGCCTCTGGTCCAGAGAGAAGAATCTGCCTCCCTTAAGAGTA
>JAJZKS010000067.1 GCA_021850835.1 Thermoplasmata archaeon | reverse complement strand
CAACGTATCCTTCAGTCTTCTGGGATAGATCCTCAATTGACACATCCTTTCTCAGGGGCATCTGCTTTGTGTGGACTTCAAGTATTTTCAACCTGCTTGCGGCATCCGGGGCGGGAATGTAGATCATCTTGTCAAACCTGCCGGCTCTCAGAAGTCCTGGGTCAATGATATCCGGTCTGTTGGTGGCTGCAAGCACTACTACTCCCTGAAGGACCTCAATGCCGTCCAGGGAGGTAAGTAGCTGGTTTACAATCCTTTCCGTGACACCTGTGTCGCCGTATTGCCCTCTCCTCGGGGCAATTGAGTCAACTTCGTCAAGAAATACAATTGTCGGGGCAACCTGCTTGGCTTTCTTGAAAATTTCCCTGACTGCCTTTTCGCTTTCCCCAACCCATTTGCTTAGGACTTCAGGACCCTTTACTGAGATGAAGTTAGCATTGCTTTCATTTGCAACGGCCTTCGCCAATAGGGTCTTTCCAACACCCGGCGGCCCGTATAGAAGGAATCCTTTAGCAGCCCTTATGCCGAGTTTTTTGAAGACTTCAGGTTTTAGCAGGGGCAGTTCAACTGATTCGCGGAGCTCGCTTTTCACAGATTCGAGTCCGCCGATATCTCCCCATGTAATATTGGGGACCTCAACAGTTACTTCCCTCAAGCTGCTTGGCTCTATGGCCTTTAGCGCTTCCCTGAAATCATCGTCTGTAACCTGCATTTTCTCAAGAATTTCCGTAGGGATCGGCTTGTCAAGATCAATCTCTGGCAGATATCTTCTAAGGGCATTCATTGCTGATTCCCTTGAAAGGGCGGCAAGATCAGCTCCCACAAAACCGTATGTGAGGCTTGCAATTTCATCCAGGAAATCATTCTTTTTTTCTTCGTCCATTCCGAGTGGCATTCCCCTTGTGTGGATGGAAAGAATCTCCTTTCTTCCTTTCTTGTCGGGTACGCCAATGTTGATTTCCCTGTCAAATCTTCCCGGCCTTCTAAGGGCGGGGTCAACAGCGTCTATTCTGTTTGTTGCCCCTATTACTATGACATGCCCCCTTTCTTTGAGGCCATCCATAAGGGTGAGTAGCTGGGCTACAACCCTTCTTTCAACTTCCCCCTGGACTTCCTCTCTCTTGGGTGCAATTGAATCGATTTCATCTATAAATATAATTGACGGCTCTGTTTCTTCTGCCTTAAGGAAAATTTCCCTGAGTTTCTGTTCGCTCTGGCCGTAGTACTTGCTCATGATCTCTGGTCCATTTATGGAGAAGAAATTTGCCCCGGATTCATTGGCGACCGCCCTTGCAATCAAGGTCTTTCCAGTACCCGGTGGACCGTGGAGCAAGACTCCTTTTGGCGGGTGGATTCCCAGCCTTTCGAAAAGCTCAGGGTGCTTAAGCGGAAGTTCGATGATTTCCCTCACTCTTCCAAGCTGGTCTGAAAGGCCACCAATATCCTCATAACTAATTCTTGAAACATCCTCGAGAACCTCAGATGCCGGTTCCTCCCTGATCTCTATCTTGGTTTCCTCTCCAACTTCCACTGGGCTTTTTGTGGGTTGGGACTTAACGACCTTGAAAATTAAACCTGAATGCCCGGCTAGCGTTAACCCGGGTACGCTGATGTTGTCCCCTTCAAGCATTGGCCTCCTGATAAGGGCTTTCTGGACAAACTCATTGATCCCCTCGCCAAACTTAAGCCTCTGGTCCTTGCGGATAATGGGTGCTAATGTGATTCTTTTGGCTTCCTCAGTTCTGACTTTCTTAACTCTGACCTTGTCTCCAATGGATGAACCACAGTTGTTTCTCATGACACTGTCTATTCTCACAATGCCCTTGTTCTCGTCTTCTGGTCTTGCTCTGTAGACTCTTCCAACGGTTTTTTTGTCCTTTTCGATTTCGACAACATCACCGATTTCTGCCCCTAGGGCAAGTCTCGATTCCTCGTCAAGCCTGACTCTGGACATTCCTGGATCGGTAGAATTTGCTTCGGCGACTCTGAGTATGATGCCGTCACTGTACGCCATACCCCTGTATTTCATTATAGGTATAAAAGACTGATTGCATGTAGAATAACAGCACTTCTCATAGATAAATATATTTCAATAAAAATTCAGAAAAAAGATATTATTTGAACTCTCCTGTGGCGATCTCACTGTCCTCATAACTTATCCAGTCGCTCCAGCTTCCGGCGTAAAGCTTAGGATGCCGCCCTATGGATTCCAGTGCCACGAAATTGACACAGGAAGTTATGCCTGAACCGCAGTAAACCACAGGTTCCTTTCCGCTTCCTGAAAAAATCTTTTCAAGTTCTTGCCGGTTCCTGAACTTTCCAGGCTTTTCAATGATGTCCTTGTATGGTATGTTTATGGCCCCAGGTATATGCCCCGCAATCCTGTCTATTGGTTCAGTGATTCCGAGATACCTTTCCCTATCACGGACATCGATGATTTTGGTGCCATGTGGTAGTTTCATCAGGTCATCCCTGTTCACCAGTATTTGCCCTGTAATCCTTGCCCTGAAATCCCCTTTCTTCTGTTCTGGCACATTTCTGGTAACTGGAAGGCCAGAATCCTTCCATTCCTGAAAACCTCCATCGAGTATCATGACACCGGGATGGCCATAATATTTGAGCAGCCACCAGAGCCTTGATGCACCGGACCCGTCATCGTCGTATGCAATAACAGTATACACCGGTGACAGCCCTATGCTGTTCATGCTTTCCTGGAATTCATCCATTTCAGGGAGAGGATGCCTGCCCCCGTGTTTTCCCAAACTACCTGTCAGCTTCCTTTCCATATCGAGGAAATGTGCCCCAGGGATATGCCCTGCATTGTAAGCTTCCCTGCCATATGCCTTGTCCATCAGGTTATACCTGCAGTCCACTATGATTATGGATTCATCTTCCAAGTGTTCAGAGAGCCATTTGCTTGAAACTAATGGGTTACTGGCTGGTTCGCCTGGCATACCTATGAGAATGAAGTAAGAATTTTAAAACTATCTTAACAAGTGCCGCCTTTTACGTAATACCAGATCCATACATTGAAAAATTTTAACTCTGATACAATACAGTATCATGGATTACCATGGAATCAGCAGGAACATTTCAGATTTAATAGGCAATACTCCAATGATCAGGATTAACAAACTCACAGGACCGAAGGACGCCAGCATATATGCCAAACTGGAAATGTTCAACATCGGGGGGTCAGTCAAGGACAGGGCTGCCCTCAATCTTATTGAGTTTGCTGAAGCAAGTGGCATCCTGACCAAGGAAAAGACCATCATCGAAGCAACATCTGGAAATACCGGAATTGCCCTAGCGATGATTGGAGCGTACAAGGGTTACAAGGTAACAATCGTAATGGCTGAATCTGCCAGCGTTGAGAGAAGGAAGATAATCAAGGCATATGGTGCCGAACTTCTTCTCACCCCCGGAGAGAAAGGGACAGCAGGTGCAATCGAGCTTAAAGACAGGCTCATTGCAGAAAATCCGGAAAAATACGTGGGAATGGACCAGTTCAGCAACCCAGCCAATATATTCGCTCACTACAGAGGGACAGCTAATGAGATAATCGATCAGATGGACGGTAATCTGGACATGGTAGTCATGACAGTGGGAACCGGAGGCACAAGTTCTGGAATTTCAATCAGAATGAAGGAATTCAACCCGGACATCAAAATAGTAGGGATAACTCCTGCACCGGGAGTGAAGATCCAGGGAATACGCAACCCCAAGGAGCCAAACCCGTCAAAGCTTGTCAGGATGGAATATTTCGACGAATTCATAGAGATGGATGAGAAAATGAAACAGGCTGCATTCGAAACAGGGAGAAAGGCTGCAAGCATGGAGGGGCTACTGCTCGGGCAAAGTTCTGCGTGCGCCCTGCATATTGCAATACAAAAAGCCCATGAACTCGGTGCCGGTAAAAAGGTGGTTGCAATATTCCCGGACAATGGTTTCAAGTACCTGTCAACAGACCTCTTTCAATAATGGTGGATCTGATCCAAAATAAGTGGTGCCCAGAAAATCACTGGTAAGGTTATTAAGGGTCGCTCAACTTACGTAATGGTGCCTGAATCTCACTTTGATGTTGCTGTTATAGGCGCCGGAATAGTAGGTCTCACTTCTGCTTATTACATAAAGAAAAACAATCCTGACGTGAACATTGTTGTAATTGACAAGGCGCCCACCTATGCCCAGGGCAACACTGCAAGAAGCGCTGCAGGCTTCAGGGACATGTTCTCATCAGAAATGAATTTCAACCTGTCCAATTCAACCATAAATTACTACAGGCATGTGCAGGAAGATTTGGGGCACGACTTAGGCATGCAATTCGTAGGATATCTTTTCCTTACCAACCACGATGACCCAAGGCTCAAAGTGCTTCAGAAAGTAGCGCAAAGGTCAAAGGTGAGGACACTGGATTCTGACGCCCTTTCCAGGTATGATTTTCTGCGGACCAAACTTGACGGGGATACAAGAACGCTCATGAACCTCAAGGACATAGACCTAGGTATACTTGGAGAAAACTGCGGCACCATAGAACCGGAAATGGTGGCAGATTACTATTACAATTCGGCCCTGAGGATAGGAGTCAAGTTCCTTTTCAACACTTTGGTCAAGGAATTCCGCCTCGAGCCTGTTGATCCTCTCGACTATCCGGGCGAGCCTTTCCTCTGGCAGAAGAAACAGCTTAAAAAGGTCCAGACAAACAATGGCGATATTGAAGCCGATATTTTCATCATCTGCACTGATGTGTGGACTACCGGCCTCCTCGATCCCACCGGCATTGACAGCCACATCAGGCCAAAGAAGAGAATGGTGTTCCAGATTAGCGGGCCTACAGTTGAAAATGTCCTGTTCGGTTGGGACCAGAACAAGGAGGGTGTGCTTCCTTTCACAATTCTACCTTCATTCGGGGTTTACCTGAGGCCTGCTCCAAAGGCCAGGTCACTGTGGGTCGGAACAGCTGATGATTACAACCGTGACTACAGCTTCTCAGAAGATCCTCAACCTGAAAGGGAATATTATGACAACAGCCTTGCTCAGGTCATACAGGCATATTTCCCGACCATGACATATCCCAAGGTGACAGGTGCTTGGGCTGGATATTACGCATACAACACGATCGACGGCACCCCTTACATATTCAGGGATCTTAACATAATTGTGGCTTCTGGCACAAGCGGAAGCGGAATCCTTAAGGGCGATTCCATTGGAAGGATTGTGGAAGCCCTTTATTCAAACAGGGAGAACGCAGAGCTTTACAACGGGAAGAAATTCAGCACTTCCAAGCTTGGAATAGAAAACAGGGAAGCGGAGAGGGAAGAGTTCATAATTTAAATAAGAAGGTCTGAATTCTCATCAATGAGCATCCTCACCTTCAATGGGGAGTTGCCTGCCTTTGCCTCCAGGGTAATGTAATCCTTGACTTCATGCTCCCGCATTATTGCTGAAACTAAGTTCCTGTATTCGTCCACCACCAGTTCCGCAATATTGATTCTCAATCTAGTGTTTGGTATTGGAATAACCCTGTACCGGTTCTCAGTTGGGTCGAACATGCGATCGTAATCCTCCAGGGTCGCACTTCTTATATTTCCCCTGAAGAGCCCTATGCTGTCCGCCGGCAGTGCAAACAGGAACGTTTTTGCAAAGCTGAAGAGATCCTTGTCCTTTCCAACCGGCACTCCCGAATAGCCTCCAGAAAATGTCTTGTGGTGGCATTCCTCGCAGAGTGAGATTAGGTTTCTGAAGCTGTCACTCCCTCCATCTTTTCTGGGGATTATGTGGTGCACTTCAAGGCCAAAGTGCAGCCTGCCGTAATCGCTTGCTCCATCAACTGCGGACAGGGAACCTTTCCCGCATACCCTGCACCTGTAATCATCCCTTGCCAGCACTGCTTTAGAAATATTGGGCCATGCAATGGACTTGCTTGCCCTGTCGCCATCAGGATCAAAATCCTGCACATCTGATATCCCGAACGATATGGATACATTTACGATTCTGGACTGCGGGAGCTTGGGGATATCCTTGTAGAGGTTTTCCATAAGTGCGGGATGGTCAATCATCTGTTACCAGATTCACTATTGACACAATGTATTAAAATTTCAATTTTCCAAATTTGTGATAAAGAGAGGATGCAGGACCAACGTTATTTCATTTCAAGAATTTTACGGAACGTTCCAGCAGGCTTTTCTCAGCTTTTGGTTCCCTGGGCCTGGAACTGCTCCAGATGAATTCCTCATCTCTGGTCGAAACAAATTCCTCAATGAGCTTCCTGTCCTTGCTGAGGAGCACAATGCTCGGCCCAGTATCTGCTGTGTAATATAGGCCTTCATTTTTTGCCCTGAATGAGGAGAGGGAATTGATTATTTCAAGGCTTGCCGGTGTCTGGATAAAATGCCCTTTGGAAAGTATGATTGAATTGAGTGTATACATGTCCTCCTGTGCCCTGAGCATAAGGTGTTCCGTGTCGAACCCACCGTCAAGTTCCGCGAGCAGGTTCTGGTACTTTGAAGAAATCCATCTTCCATAGAAATCCGAGGCTTTGGCCAGGGTGTGTGCACTGTCTGTTACTATCATTGATGGCATGGGGAATGCACCTATGTTGAAATCATCAGTTTCACGAATAAAGTAACCGGCTGAATGGCTCTCCTCGATATATGGGTATGAAAGCCATATGGAAAGCCCGCCTGAAACAGACCTGGTGCCGGAACCGGAAACCATCCTTGCAAACCTGGAGGTAAGCGTAGTATCAGCAAGGCCTTCTTTTCCGAATACGTTTGTGATCAAAGCCCGCGCAACTGAAGCTGCTACAGCCGCAGATTCTCCGAGCCCTTTTGCATTCCCGTACTTCTTCTTCCTCTCAATGTAAAACTTGAATGATCCGGATATTTCATAAAGGGACTTGAAGAATTGAAGCGCCCTTTCAGCTTTTTCAGTATATTTCCTGTCCTGTTTCCCGTCCAGCCAGACCTCGTCTTCGCCACTTCTGCTGGAATACTTGCATATTGCATGTGCAACACTGAAATCAGTTACAATGGAGACAGAAGGAAAATTTGCGATGTTTATGGACTGGTCAAAGTAACCAAGAAATTTCTCAAGCCCTGTAATCGGAAAACCATATCCGGTGGATACCCTGCCATCCTCCATGTCCGGCACATGCTCCTGCATAGGCTTGAAAATGCCTCTATCGATAAGCCCTCTTTCAATAATGTTTCCAAGCTCGCGGGGATCGGGAACCATGATTAATACAGTCCTCTAAGGTATTGAATGATTTCCTCTCTGGTATCAGTGTAGACCAGATTGTCAAAAGTTCTTATCCCGAATTCCCTGCACTCTTTCAAGGAATACTCCATCATTACCCGGTACCTGTCTAGCTGGTCGCTGAGCCTTTTTCCTGGAGAATTGTAATGGGTGAACTTCTCCCTCTCGAGAAGCCTCTGGGAATTGATTTCCTTCTTTGATATGTAAATATAAAGGGAAGTTGTGTTCTCAAGCACTTCTTTGGCCATCTGGGAAGGTATGAAATAAAGTGTCTCCACTATCATGGGCTCTCCATTTTTTATTGCCCTCTGGAGGACTGCATTTAGGCCACTGTTCAGAACTTCTCCCTGGGAAATGAACCCCTTCCTGATGTTTTCCTCATTCTCCTGGCCAAAATTTTTCCATGCTTCATAAACACTGGTGGATAGAAGGTTCCTGTTCTCGTCGGATAGTATTGGCCTGGCAAATTCTCTCAGGTAGTCGCCTGAAAGCACAATATCGATTCCAAGAGCTCTGGCAACATAGCCTGAGATGCTTGACTTTCCAACTCCGGGTATTCCACCTATGAGTATAATTGGGGCTTTTCTATCAGTGTCTTTCGCGGACATTTATCCATCAATTCCTTGTTACTTTATAATCTGATGATTTTGAGATAAGTTCCTAGGCCTCATAAAATATTCGGAAGTTGAACTTTATGGGGAAACTGGAACATAAGTCCCCAAGTAGTACCTGCTTGAGAGCCAGAAATCGTAGATTGTTTCCTAATCCCACAATTAGTAAACAATTTCAAATTTACTCTCAAAAGCTTGAAAAGGGAGTTTGCAGTTGTGTCTAGCTATAATAAGCAAATTCTAAACTTAGATCAATCATAAAGCCTGTTTCTAACAGATTAGACTTTAAATTATTCATTGTACTTTTAATTTTATATTCATGAGCAACTCAACTTATCTCGAATGGCTTGACTGGAATCCCTGCATCTTACGGTCAATTTACGCACTCGGCAAGGAGAACTTCATGAAACTAGAAAAGCTAAACACATATGGAAAGAAGACCAAGGAAAAGATAGGGCATTTTCAAGC